>JAASSM010000230.1 GCA_021767885.1 bacterium
GGCGGCCTCGAACAGCAGGATGGTCTCGCGGGTCTTGCGCGTCACGCCCCCCAGGGTGCCCCCCGAGGGCGAGGGTCGCACGAACGCCTGCGGATCGTTGCCCAGCCGTTCCATGCGCGTCTTGTCGCCCAGGACGCTGCCCCCGGTCACCGTGCTGCTGGGATCCACGGCGGTGACCGCCACCCGGTGCCCCTGGCCGGTGAGCCGCGTCCCGAGCGCCTCGATGAGGGTGCTCTTGCCGGCCCCCGGCACGCCGGTGATCCCCACGCGCACCGACCGGCCGCGGTGCGGCAGCAGAGCCTGGACCACCTCCTGCGCCTGCTCGAAGTGCGCCGGCGCGTTGCTCTCCACCAGGGTGATGGCGCGGGCGAGCAGGGTGCGGTCGCCGGACAGGACGCCGTCCACGTACTCCGCCGTCTCGAGCCGCCGCCGTCGCGCGCCGCCGCCCACCGGACCGTTGCCGGACCGCTCCACCCCCGGCCGCGTGCTCACCGCCGGCCGCGCGATCGTGATGCCCTCGCGGATGGCCGCGAGCCGCCCGGGCGCGTCCGGCTCGTCATCCGGGGCCTCCGACGCTGCAGTGTCCGGCGCCTCCGGCACCCGGTCCGCCTCGTTCCCGGGAACCGCCGCCCCGGGACGCACGCGCCCGCCATCCTGCTGTTCTGCCATGCCATGCCTCCTGGCGCCATGATAGCTCCGGACCGCCGGCCACCCAAGGACGACCCCCCCGCGATGGGAGTCCGCCACGCAGGAAACCCCCACGCGAGAGGCCCCCCGGGGGACCCTTCTTTGCGCCGCGGCGATCAGCGCGCCAGCAACCCCAGCCGCTGCTTGGCCAGCAGCACGCGGCGCGCCGCCGTGCGGACCGTCCCCCGGAGGCCCGCGTCCTCCTCGATCCGCGCGGCGAGCAGGGACTGCAGGAGCGCGGCCTTGGCCGGGTAGGTGACCAGCAGCAGATCGTTGCCCGCGCGGAGTGCCCGCTCGCCCAGGGCGAGCCAGTCCGCGTCGGGGTACTCGGCGGGCAGGATCTGCAGGTCCGGCCGCTGCCAGGCCCGCAGGGCGGCACCCCAGAGATCGTCGGTCATGATCAGACCCTCGCCCACGGCCGCCCGCGCGAGGTCCACCACCGCCGGTTCGAGCACCGCGGGCGCCTCGCCCAGGGCGGGGTAGATGATGCTGGCCATCATCACGCCCGCGGTGACGTCGGCCACGGCGGCGAAGCGCCCGGCGGTCGCGATGATGGCCGCGGCCTTGGCGCCGCTGCGCGCGGGCTCCAGGTCGCTGTTGGCCGCCACGTCGTAGCCGGGGAAGTGCTTGGCCAGGCAGGCGACCCCGGCCTCGCGGCAGCCGGCGGCGAAGGCCCGGGCCGGCGGCAGGATCTCCCCGGCGGTGGCGCCGAACGCCCGGCCCCTGCGGCCCATGAGGCTCGGCTCGTCGTCCCAGCCCACGGCGCCGTCGAGCACCGGCGCGAGGTTGAGGTTCACGCCCAGCGCCCGCAGTGCGGCGCCGATGCGCGCGCCCTCGGCCGCCACCCGCGCCGGGGACCAGCCGCCCATGGCGGCCGCCCCGGGCGTTCCGCGCTCCCATCCCGGCACCGCGTCCAGGCGGCTGACCGCGCCACCCTCCTGGTCGAGGGCCACGAGGTAGCCCACCGGCGCGGCGGCCTGCAGGCGGTCCAGGTCGGCGCGCAGCGCGGCGGGGTCGTCCAGCATGCTCTTGAAGAGCAGCACGCCGCCGAAGCCGTGCTCCAGCAGGAAGGCGTTGTCCGCGCGGTAGACCACCAGGAGCTGGCCCACCAGGGCGCGGGCATCCAGCGAGGCGAGCACGCGATCCACCGCCGCGAGCGGCCGTGACGGCGGGGCGGTCGCCGCGGGCGGCCGAAGGTCCGGCGCGGCTGCGGCGACGGTGTCCGGCCGGGCCGCGATCACGGGATCGGCCATGGCGTCGTGCGCCGACGGCGCCGGGGCCGGCTCCGGCGTGCGCACCTCCGGGGCGGCACACGCGCCCAGGAGCAGGAGGCCGAGCAGGCCGGCCGGGATGCGAGATCGTCGAGGCATCCGGCAAGCGAAGCAGAGGTTGGCCGGCCGATCAACTGCAGAGTGCCCGCGGGCCCGACCGGACGGTCCACCGGCTGGCTTGACGCCGTGCGCGCCGCCCACTTCCTTCGCCGGCAAGGAGGATGCCCATGAGCACCGGTCCGCAGCTGATCAGCACCGTCGAGTTCTCCGTGGCCAGCTATGACGTGGACGCCCGGGGCCGCATGACCACCGCGGCGCTGGGCCGCTACATGCAGGAGGCCGCCGAGGTCAACGCCGCCGGCCTGGGCGCCGGGTTCGATCACCTGCGCGCCGCCGGACAGACCTGGGTGCTGGTGGGGGTGCTGGTGCGCGCGGAGCGGCTGCCCCGCTGGCGCGAGGGGGTGAGCCTGCAGACCTGGCCCCGGGACCTGGTCCGCCGGCGCGCCCTGCGCGACTTCCGCCTGCGTGGCGCCGGCGGCGAGATCCTCGCCACCGCCACCACGGCCTGGTACTGCCTGGACCTGGCGAGCCGGCGGCCGATCTCCCCCGAGCGCTGGCGGACGGTGACCTGGGCCGAGGCCGAGCGCGCCACCGACCGCGACCCCGACCGGCTGCCCGGGCTGGAGGGCGAGCCCGCGCAGGAGACCCCCGTCCCCCTGCGCTGGAGCGACCTGGACCTCAACGGCCACCTGACCAACACGCGATACCACGACCTGCTGCTCGAGAGCTACCCGGCCGACTGGCTGGCCCACCGCGCCATCGCCGAGCTCGAGCTCAACTTCATGGCCGAGGGCACGTATCCCGCCACCATCCTCAGCCGCCGCGCCGCCGAGCCGGACGCGACGGACACCTTCCGGCACGCCCTGGTCCGGCAGGCCGACGGCCGGGAGATCGCCCGCGCCCGGCTGGTCTGGCGCTGAGGTCTTCCCGGCCGTCATCGACCGTCCGCGTCGGCGAGATCACGACTCGAGGCGCGGCGCCGGGATCGGGCGCCGCGCTCCCGCCGCCCCGCTCACCCGCCCACCGGCGCGTCCATCTTGTTGGGCTGCTCCAGGCCGTACCCCGACCGCCGGTCCTCCCGCTTGAGCAGGGACGCGAACACCAGCCCGGCGACGCCCAGGCCGGCGAGCATGAGCATGGGGTTGGTGTAGTCGTAGGTGGCGTCCTGGCCGGCGATGATGGCCTCGGCCACCCCGGGATTCGACCGCTCCAGCACCCAGCCGATGAGCATGGGGAACGCCCACAGGCCCAGGTTCTGCACCGAGAACATGAAGCCGTAGGCCGTACCGATCTTGTTCTCGCCCACGATCTTGGTCACCGCCGGCCACATGGCCGCCGGTACCAGGGAGAACGCCACGCCCAGCAGGAAGATGGGCACCAGCGGCGTGAACGACGTCACCGCGAACATCAGGTGCGAGACGATGAGCAGCGCCGAGCCCAGGTACATGAGCGTGGCGCTCTTGCCCTTGTTGTCGGCGACCCAGCCGAACAGCGGGGTCAGGGCGATGGTCCCGAACATGAGGATCGACGAGAAGTTGCCCGCCATCTGCCGCTCCATGCCGAACTTGTTCATCAGCAGGTCCGGCGCGTACTTGATGAACGGGAACACCGCCGAGTAGAACGTCACGCACAGCGCCGTGATGAACAGGAACGACCGGTCGGTGACCAGGAACCGCAGGTCGGCGAGGCGGAACTCGTCCTCCGGATCGTGCGGCGTGCCGATGGCCAGCTGCCGGTCGATCTTCAGGTCGAGGATGATGTAGGCCAGGAAGGCCAGCAGGCCGATCCCCAGCAGCAGCACGCCGAACCAGATGGCCCAGGTCCACTCCGGCTCGATGAGCTGGGGCGAGAGCACCAGCGCCAGCGCCGAACCCAGCCGGGCGAAGGCCAGGTTCAGGCCCAGCGCCAGGGCCAGCTCGCGGCCCTTGAACCACTTCACCACGACCTTGGAGACCACCACGATGCTGGTCTCCGCCCCCAGGCCGAAGATGAAGAACCCCAGCGAGGTCATCTTCAGCGCCGGCGACAGCCCCGGCAGGAACGAGTCCATGAGCGCGTAGCCCGGCCCGCCGGCCAGGAAGGTCTCGCTGGCACCGTAGGCGGTCACCGCCGAGCCGATGAGCATCAGCGTGCAGAACGTGGTGCCGGTGATCCGGATACCCAGCTTGTCGCAGATGATCCCCCCGATCACCGCCATGAGCAGGAACACGTTGGGGAACGAGTAGGCCGACGTGAAGAACCCGTAGTCCGCCGACGTGAAGCCCAGCTCCGACTGCATCAGGTCCTTGAGCGGCGAGAGCGCGTCGTAGAAGTAGTAGTTCATGAACAGGACGGCCGATACCAGGACCAGCACGCCCCAGCGCGCGAGCGCCGAATCTCGGATGGTGGCCTTCACCTCGTCCATCGTCGCCTCCGGCGGCCGCCAGGGCGGCCGCGGGTCAGGGGCCAGGGAACGGCGAGAGCATGGCGGCG
Organism: bacterium; assembly: GCA_021767885.1. Next base: position 4,491 of record JAASSM010000230.1, read on the forward strand.
GCCCCTGGTCGTCGGATCAGGGGCCACCGCCCTCGCCACGGAAGATGTGGTGGTTCCACTCTCGCAGATCGGCGCGTCGGCTGCAATCGATGATGGCGCGCGCCGACAGACGTCCGGTCCCGCGCAGCACGAAGACGGCCCCGCTCGTCAAGCGACGAGCGGGGCCGCGGTCGTCCTCGA
>JAASSM010000231.1 GCA_021767885.1 bacterium
CCGGCTCCGGCCCGTTGACTCCGCCCGCCTGAATTCCGTATCTCAAGAGCAGGCCCGGGGCCCCGTCGCTTCCCGTTCGCAAGAGACGGTCGCGGTCCCTGCCGGTGTCCCGGGCCGCCGGTCCCCACGCTGCCCCCAGAGGGGTCGTCATGCACGCGCTCGCCCGTCCCGCCCCGCTCACCGCCCAGCAGCTCTTCAAGGCCCGCCACGCACACCGCATGCGCTGGTCGGCGGTCATCGCCCTGGCGCTGCTCGCGCTGCTCGTCTGGCAGCTCCCCACATTCCAGCCCACGCCGTATCGCCTGCAGACCGACGCGCTGCGGGCGGTGGAGATCGACATGGAGGCGGCCGTCCTGCCGCCGCCGCCGCCGCGGGAGGTGCCGCGGCCCCGCGGGCCGGTGGTGGCCGCGCCGCCGGAGGATCCGGCGATCGTGGAGTACCCCGACATCGAGAAGCTGTTCCTGCCCATCCCGCAGACCGGGTGGCAGGCGCCGGCGGCGGAGGCCGCGCCGTTCCAGGCGCTGAGCGAGAAGCCCCGCCTGCTCCAGGGGGCGCAGGCCCACTACCCGGAGATGGCGCGCCTGGCCGGACTGCAGGGCACCGTGGTGGTGGTGGTGACGGTGGGGCCGGCCGGCCGGGTGATCGAGACGGCGGTCCTCAAGGGCGTCCACTCGCTGCTCGACCGGCCCGCCCTGGCCGCGGCGCGCAAGCTGGTCTTCTCCCCGGGCACGCAGCGGGGCATCCCGGTGAAGTGCCAGGTGGCGGTGCCGTTCCGGTTCTTCCTGCAGTGACCGGGCGCGGCGGGCCAGGATGATCCGTTCCCCGTCCGCGCGGCCATTGTGCTAGGATGGTGCCACCCCTGACGGCGCGGACTCGCGCGCCGCGCCCTGGACCCCACCCCGGGAGGTCGTCATGCGACTCTTGCTCACGCTGCTGATCTGCACCACGCTCATCCTGCCCGCCTTCGCGGAGAAGCCGCACCACGAGACCCCGCCGCCACCGGCGCGCGTACCCTGCGGCCTGACCGCCGTGGTGCACGACTGGGACTTCGCCACCGGGCCCCATGGCTTCACCACCGCGGCCTGCGACGAGCAGGGCGCCCCCGTCTGGGAGCATGGCAGCACCACGTACGTGCCCGACGCGCCGGGCACCGTGTGGGGCACCGTCCTGGAGGGGGATTACCCCACCGATGCCGGCGAGTCGCTGGTCAGCCCCACCTTCCTGGTGGATGCCAGCAGCTACCTCGTGGAGATCGTCCATTACTACAGCCTGGAGTATCTCTGGGACGGTGCCAACGTCCGGGTGGGCGATCAGGTGATCGCGCCGCTGGTGGGCTATCCCGGCACCGTGAACATCCCGCAGGACTGGTACGCCTGGTGCGTGGACGAGGAGGCGGCCTTCACGGGCGTGGACGTGGGCTGGCTCACCACCTGCTTCGATCTGAGCCAGTACATGGGCCAGGAGATCAGCCTGAACTTCGACTTCGGCAGCGACGACTACGGCGTCGAGGCCGGGTGGTACCTGGCGAGCGTGCGGGTGGGCAACGACGAGGCCGTGCCCGTGCAGCAGCAGAGCTTCGGGGCGATCAAGGCGCTGTTCCGTTAGGAACGCGGCGCCCCGGCCCCGCTGGCCCGAGACGACGAGGCCCCCGCGGCGCGGCGGGGGCCTCGTTGCTCGTGGCGGAGCGTCGGCCGGAGGGGGCGAGCCGTGGGCCGCGGGGTTCGCGGCCGCGGCCACCGCCTACGCGAAGAAGCTCTCCGCCGCCTCCATGATGGATTCCGACAGCGTCGGGTGCGGGTGGATGGTCAGGGCCAGGTCCTGCCAGCGGGTGGCCATCTCCAGGGCCAGGGCGGCCTCGCTGATGAGCTCGCCGGCGCCCGGGCCGGCCAGGCCAACGCCCAGGACCAGGTCCGTCTCCGGGTCGATGATCACCTTGGTGATGCCGTCGTCGCGGCCCAGGGTCAGGGTGCGGCCGATGGCGCGCCAGGGGATCTTGGCGGTCTTGACCTTGCGCTTCTGCTCGCGGGCCTCGGTCTCGGTCAGGCCCACCCAGGCGATCTCCGGGTCGGTGAAGCAGACGGCGGGGATGCCCCGGGGCTCGAAGGCGGCCGTCTTGCCGGCGGCCACCGCGGCGGCCACCTGGCCCTCGTGGGTGGCCTTGTGGGCGAGCATGGGCTGGCCGGTGATGTCGCCGATGGCGAAGATGCCCTCGGCCGAGGTGCGGCGCAGGGCGTCCACCTTCACGAAGCCGTCGGCCAGCTCGATGCCGGCGGCCTCGAGGCCCAGATCCTCCAGGTTGGGCAGGCGGCCCACGCTGATCAGGACCCGGTCGAAGAGGCGGCTGCTCTCCTGCTCCTGCTTGTCCTGCAGCGTGACCTTGACGCCGTTCTTCTGCTCCTTGAGCGCCAGGACCTTCGTGCTGAGCAGGATGTCCTCGAACTGCCGGTCGAGGCGGCGCTTGAGCTGGCTGACCAGGTCCTTGTCCGCGCCGGTCATCAGCTGCGGCAGCATCTCCACCACGGTGACCTTGCTGCCCAGCGCGGCGTAGACCGAGCCCAGCTCCAGGCCGATGTAGCCGCCGCCGATCACGAGCAGGGACTTCGGCACCGACGGCGGATCCAGCGCGCCGGTGCTGTCGATGATGCGCTCGCTCAGCTCCTCGACGAACGGCGGCAGCGTGGGCCGCGAGCCGGTGGCCAGGATGGCCTGCTCGAAGGGCAGGCTGGCCTCGCCGCCGTCGACCAGGTCCACGGTCAGCTCGCGCGCCCCGGCGAACCGGGCGCGGCCGCGGACGTGGCGGATCTTCTTGTGCTTCGTCTTGCCGCCGAGGCCGCCGGTGAGGGTCTCGACCACGCCGTCCTTCCACTCGCGCAGCCGGTCGATGTCCACCTCCGGCTCGCCGAAGTCCAGGCCCATCTGGCCCGCCTCCTCGGCCTCGCGCAGGAGCTTGGCCGCGTGCAGGAAGGCCTTGCTCGGGATGCAGCCGCGGTAGAGGCAGACGCCGCCGGGGTTGGGGGCGGGGTCCACCAGGGTGACCTCGAGGCCGAGGTCGGCCGCCTTGAAGGCCGCGGCGTAGCCGCCGGGTCCGCCGCCGATCACCACCAGGGGGGCCCTGTCCAGCGTCTCGCTCATCGTGCGTCCTCCATGGCCATGAGCAGTGGCTGCTCCAGCGCCTCGCAGAGCCAGCGCAGGAAGCGGGCGCCGTCGGCGCCGTCCACCACGCGGTGGTCGTAGCTCAGCGACAGGGGCATCATCAGGCGGGGCTGGAATTCCTGCCCGTCCCACACCGGCTCCATGCTGGCGCGCGAGACGCCCAGGATGGCCACCTGCGGGGCGTAGACGATGGGCGTGAAGGCCGTGCCGCCGATGCCGCCCAGGTTGCTGATGGTGAAGGTGCCGCCCTCCATGTCGGCGGGCGAGATGCGGCCCTCGCGGGTCTTGGCCGCCGTGGCGTTCAGCTCGGTGGCGATGTTCCCCAGACCCTTGCGGTCGGCGTCGCGCAGCACCGGCACCAGCAGGCCGCGGGGCGTGTCCACGGCCACGCCCACGTGGACGTAGTCCTTGAGGATCAGCTCCTGGTTCTGCAGGTCGAGGCTGCTGTTGAGCTGGGGGAACAGCTCCAGCGCCCGGGCCACCAGCTTGACCAGGATGGCGGTCATGGTGAGCTTGCCCTCGGCCGCAGCCTTCCGGTTGTACTGCTGGCGGAAGTCCTCCAGGGCGGTGATGTCGGCGCGGTCGTCCTGGGTCACGCGCGGGGCGGTGGCCCAGGCGTAGGCCATGGCCTCGGCGGTGATGCGGCGCACCTGGGAGAGGGGCTCGCGGCGCACCTCGCCCCACCGCGAGAAGTCGGGCAGGGGGCGGGCCGCGGTGCCCGGGCCGCCACCGAGGGCGGGGGCGGCTGCGCGGCCCTCCATGACGCTCTTGACGAACTTGCGGACGTCGTCCTGGCTGATCCGCCCGCCGGGGCCGCTGCCCTCGACGGCGTGGATGTCCACGCCCAGCTCGCGGGCGAAGCGCCGCACGACGGGCGAGGCGGGGGCCACCTGATCGGGGGGCGTGGTCTCCGTGCGCGGCGGCGGCAGCTCGCCGCCGGCGGCGGGCTGGCCGGACGGGCGGCCGGGGGCGGCGGCCTGCGGCTTCTCGCCGGCCGGCTGCTCGCGCTCGCCCTCCGCCTCGTCGGGCTTCTCGGCCTCCTCGGCCTTCTCCGTCTTCCCGCGCTGCGGGGCGGCCTGGCGCGACTCGGTCCCGGCCGCGGCCTCCTGGTCGGCCTCCTGGTCAGCCTCTCGATCGGGCGCCTCGTCCTTCGCCTCGCCGGCGGGCTCCTCCTGCTCGGCGGGCTCCTCCTGGCCGCCCTCGCCCTCGGGCTGGCCGGCCATGACCACCTGGCCCACCTCGACCTCGTCGCCCTCGTCCACCAGGATGGCGGTGATCTTGCCGGTGAACGGCGAGGGCAGGGCCACCACCGCCTTGTCGGTCTCCAGCTCGAGAAGCGTCTGGTCCTCCTCGACGCGGTCGCCCTCCGAGACGCTCAGGCTCACCACCTTGCCGCTGGTCACGCCATCGGAGACCTCGGGCACGCGAATCTCTCGTTTCATGTCCTCTCCTTCGGACCGGCGCTCAGTCGGTGTGGGGGTTGAGCTTGTCCGGGTCGATGTCCAGATCCTCGA
>JAASSM010000232.1 GCA_021767885.1 bacterium
TGGACGCCATGGCGGCGGTGGCCAGCGAGACCTTCACCTCCACCAGCGCCCCCATCCAGTACGCCGCCGTGCGGGCCTACTACGGCGGGCTCGACATCGAGACGTACCTTTGCGACTCCCGGCGCATCCTGCGCGCTCTCGCCCGCTGGTGCCACGACCACCTCGTCGCCGCCGGCCTCGACGTGCCCGCGGCGCGGGGCGGCTTCTACCTGTACCCGGACTTCGGTCCGGTGGCCGGTCGCCTGCGTGAGCGCGGCCTGCTCACCGGCCGCCAGATCTGCGAGCAGTTGCTGGACGACACCGGCGTGGCCATCCTGCCGGGAACCGATTTCGGCGGGTATCCCGAGGAACTCACCGCCCGGCTGGCCTTCGTGAACTTCGACGGCGCCCGGGCCCTGGCCGCGGCGCAGACCATGCCCCGCGATCACCCGCTGGACGAGGCCTTCCTGCAGACCCACTGCGCGGCCACGCTCACGGCGGTCGAGCGGATCGGGGACTGGGTCGCGCGCTGACCGGCGCCCTAGCCCTCGTCCATCGCCGCGGTCACCGCCGCTCCCGCCGAGGTCCCCTCCGGACGCGGCGGCGGCTCCTGTGCGGCCCGCAGGTCGTCCTCGATCTCCGCCTCCCGCCTTGCGCCCGTGAAGCGGGCCAGGGCCCGGTAGACCACCGGGACCAGGATCAGCGTCAGGAAGGTGGAGAAGAGCACGCCGCCCACCACGGCGATGCCCAGGGGCCGCCGCGACTCGGCGCCGGCACCGAAGCCGATGGCGATGGGCAGGATGCCGAACACCGTGGACAGGCTGGTCATCAGGATGGGCCGCAGGCGGATCACCGCGGCCTCCACCACCGCCTCGCCCACCTCCCTGCCGCGGGCGCGGAGCTGGTTGGCGAACTCCACGATCAGGATGGCGTTCTTGGCCACCAGGCCCACCAGCATCACCAGGCCGATCTGCGAGAAGATGTTCAGGCTCTGGCCCAGGAAGTACAGCGAGACGATGGCGCCCACCACCGCCAGCGGCACCGAGAGCAGGATGGTCAGCGGGTGCACGAAGCTCTCGAACTGCGCCGCCAGGACCAGGAAGATGAACACCACCGCCAGGCCGAACATGAAGGTGAGGCTGCCGCTGCTCTGCCGGAACTCCAGGGACTGGCCGGCCAGCTCGGTGCGCACGCCGTCGGGCAGGGTGCGGGCGGCGATGGCGTCGAGGTCGTCCAGGGCCTGGCCCAGATCGGCGCCGGGGGCGAGATTCGCCGTGATGGTGGCCGAGCGCACGCGGTTGAAGTGGTTCAGCTCCTTGGGCGCCACGGTCTCGGTGACGGTGACCACGTTGGCCAGCTGCACCAGGCCGGCGGTGCCGCGCAGGTAGAGGTTGCGGATCACGTCGGGCTCGGCCCGGTCGCCGGGGCGGACCTGGGTGATGACGTCGTACTTCTTGTTGCCGCGGGTGAACTGGCTGGCCACGCGGCCGCCCAGGAAGGTCTCCAGCGTGGTGCCGATGTCGGTGACCGAGACGCCCAGCTGGGCGGCACGCTCGCGATCGATGCGGATCTCGAGCTGCGGCTTGTTCAGCCGCAGGTCGGTGTCCAGGTTCACCAGGTATCCCAGCTCGCTGGCCTCGGCCATGAACGCCTGCACCGCCTGGCCGAGGGTCTGGTAGTCGTCGCCCTGCAGGACGTATTCCACCGGCGAGGTGCTGCCCCGTCCACCCAGGCTGGGCGGGTTGATCACGAAGGCCAGCACCCCGGGGATCCCCATCAGCTGCGGGAAGACCGACTGGACGATCTCCTGCTGGCTACGGTCGCGCTCGTCCCGCGGCGCCAGGCGCAGGAAGAGGAAGCCGTTGGTCACGCGTCCGGGGCCACCGAAACCCAGGCCGGTGGCCGTGAAGAGCGAGCGCCGCTCGGGCAGCGGCAGCAGCACGTCCTCCACCTGGCGCATGTAGCGATCGGTGTACTCGAGGGTGGCCCCCTCCGGGGCGATCACGATGCCGAAGGCGGCGCCGCGGTCCTCCACCGGGACCAGCTCGCGAGGCATGCGCTGGTAGAACCAGCCGGTCACCGTCACCACCGCGATCACCACCACCGCGACCACCAGCGGCCGGGCCATGGCCCAGCGCAGGGTGGCGGCATAGGTGCGGTTCAGGCCGTCGAAGAAGGCCTCGAAGGAACGCTCGCGCCAGTTGCTCGCCGTGCGCTTGCGCACCTCTCCGAGCAGCAGCGAGCAGAGCACCGGCGTGAGCGTCAGCGCCACGAAGCTGGAGATCACCACCGCCAGGGCCAGGGAGATGCCGAACTCGCGGAACAGCCGGCCCACGGTGCCGGTCAGGAACGCGACGGGCAGGAACACCGAGATCAGGGCGATGGTGGTGGCGATCACCGCGAAGCCGATCTCGCGCATGCCCGCGAAGGCGGCCTGGCGCCGCGTGCGACCCATCTCGCGGTGCCGGAAGATGTTCTCCAGGACCACGATGGCGTCGTCCACCACCAGGCCGATGGCCAGCACCAGGGCCAGCAGGGTGATGATGTTGATGGAGAAGTCCAGGGCGTAGACCGCCGTGAACGTGCCCACCACGGCCACCGGGATCGCCACGATGGGGATCAGGGTGGCGCGGACGCTCTTGAGGAAGAGCAGCACGGTGAGGATCACCAGCCCCAGGGCGATGAGGAAGGTGTTGCGGACCTCGGTGATGGACTCCTCGATGAAGATCGCCGAGTCGAAGGCGATCTCCAGGCGCATGCCCGGGTCGAGGGCCTCCTGGATGCGGGGCACCGCCGCCCGCACCTCCTGGGCCACCGCCACCGTGCTGGCGTTCTTCTGCTTCACCACGCCCATGCCCACCGTGGGACGACCATTGTACCGGGTGGCGGTGCGCTCGTCCTCGGCGCCGACCTCCACCGTCGCCACGTCGCCCAGGCGCACCACGCTGTCGCCGTCGCGGCGCACGATGATCCGCGCGAACTCCTCTGGCGTCTCCAGCTCGCCCATGGTGCGCACCGAGAACTCGCGCTCGTCGCCCTCGACCCGGCCGCCGGGGATCTCGGCGTTGGCCGCGGCGATGGCACGTTCGACGTCGCCGGCGGTCAGCCCACGCGCGGCCATGCGCTGTGGGTCCAGCCACACGCGCATGGCGTACCGCCGCTCGCCGCCGATGAAGATGTTGCCCACGCCGGGCAGCCGCTGCAGGCGGTCCTTGACCACCCGCTCGGCCACGTCGCTGAGCTCGAGCGTGGAGTGGGTCTCGCTGTTGAGCGCGATCCACATGATGGGCTGGGCATCGACGTCCACCTTGGCGATCACCGGGTCCTCGGCCTCGCGGGGCAGGCTGCCCCGGACGCGGGAGACGCGGTCGCGGACGTCGTTGGCGGCCTGATCCACGTCGCGGCCCAGCTCGAACTCGATGGTGATGTTCGAGCCCTGCTCACGGCTGCTGCTGGTCATGGTCTTGACGTCCTCGAGGGTCGCGAACTGCTCCTCCAGGACGTCGGTGATCTCGGTCTCGACCACGCTGGGACTGGCCCCGCGGTAGAAGGTGGTGACCGACACCACCGGCGGGTCCACGTCCGGGTACTCCCGCACGCCGATGCGGCCGAACGAGATCACGCCCAGCAGCACGATGGCCAGGCTCATCACCGCCGCCAGGACGGGGCGCTTGATGGAGGTCTCGCTCAGCTTCACGAGGACGCCTCCTCATCGCCACCGGTCGCCGGGGGCGCACCACCGTCTACGCCGGCGGGATCGTCGGTCCCATCGGGTCCGCCGGCGCCTCCGGGGGCGCCCGGCACCCCGTCGCCGATGGGCATCACCTTCGCGCCGGGGAAGAGCTTCTGGTGCCCCGCGCGCACCACCTGCTGGCCGGCCTCCAGCCCGCCGGTCACCTCGACCACGCGGGCGCCGCGGCTGCCCAGGCTCACCGGGGCCATCTCCACGGTCTGCTCCTCCGTGATCCGGTAGACGAACGCCTGCTGGCCCTGGAAGAACACGGCCTCCGCCGGCACCGTCAGCGCGCCGGGGCGCCGGGCCAGTACCACCGACACCTCCGCCGACATCCCGGGCCGCAACCGGCGCTCCGGGTTGTCCACGTGGGCGACGACCATCGCGCTGCGCGACGCGCGGTCCAGCACGGGGGAGACCACGTCCACGGTGCCGCTGACCACGAGGCCCGGATAGGCGCTCGTGCGCACCGAGATCCCGGATCCGCGGGCGATGCGGCCGAGGTAGATCTCCGGCGCGGCGAACGTCACCCGCAGCCGGTCGATCTGCGCCAGCTCGGTGATGGCGTCGCCGGGACGCAGGTACGCGCCCACGCTCACCTGGCGTGCGCCGACGATGCCGCCGAACGGCGCGGTGATGTGGGCCTTCTCCAGGCGGGCCCGGGCGACGGCCAGGTCGGCCTCGGCCACGGCGAGGTTGGCCGCGGCGTCGTCGAGGTCCTGGGGCGCGCCGGCCTGCTGCTCGACCACCGTGCGGACCCGCTCGTAGGTGGCGCGGCGCTGCTGCACCAGCGCTTCCGCGCGCTGGACCTCTGCCGCGAGCTGGGTGTCGTCGAGGCGGGCGATGGGATCGCCAGCGGCCAGCTCGGCACCCTCGGTGAACGGCAGGGCCTCCACCTGGGCGGCGATCTCGGCCACCACGGCGATCTCCTGCTCGGCGTCCAGGCTGCCCACCA
>JAASSM010000233.1 GCA_021767885.1 bacterium
AGCTCCTGGCCCACGGTGATGGGCAAGGCGTCCATGAGGTGGGTGCGGCCGGTCTTGACCCGGTCGCCGAGCACGCCCATGCGCGCGGCCAGGGTGCGCTCGAGCGCGGTGAGCGCCGGCAGCAGGGCGTGGTCGGTCTGCAGGATGGCGGCCGTGTGCAGGGCGGTGGGGATCACGTCGTTGCTGGACTGGGAGCGGTTGACGTGGTCGTTGGGGTGGACGGGCTCGCGGCCGCCGCGGCCGGCGCCGGCCAGCTCGTTGGCCCGCCCGGCGATCACCTCGTTGACGTTCATGTTGAGCTGGGTGCCGCTGCCGCTCTGCCACACCGGCGCCACCACGTGATCATCCAGCGCGCCGGCATGGACCTCGCCCGCCACCTGGTCCACCAGCGCCGCCAGTTCCCGCGGCAGCACCCCCAGATCCCCGTTGGTGCGGGCGCAGGCCTGCTTCACCGCGCCCAGGGCGTGGATCAGCGGCGGCGGGAAGCGGTGGCTGCCGGCGGGGAAGTTGGCCACGGCGCGGGCGGTCTGGGCGCCCCAGTAGGCGTCGGCGGGCACCGTGACGGCGCCGTGGCTGTCCTGCTCCTGGCGATGACGGGCCCGGTCGGTCATGGCCGGCTCTCCTCTCGTCGCTGCTGCTCCCGCGCACGGATCACGTTGACCATGCCGCCAGCCAGCAGGGCGGCGCGCTCGCGCGCATCGGCGTCGATGCGGCAGGCGATGGTGGCCCTGTCGCCGCCGTCGCCGCCGTCGCCGGGGTCGTCGCCGCCGCCGGTGTCGTCCCCATGGCCGGGCGCGATCTGCACCGTCAGCGTCCCGCGCTCCAGCGCCGCGTGCAGGCCGTCCAGTTCCAGGGTCTGCCCCGCCGCCAGGCGCTCGCGGTCGGCGGGGCGCTCGAGGACCAGCGGCAGCAAGCCGTAGTTCACCAGGTTCTGCCGGTGGATCCGCGCGAAGCCCACGGTGATCACCGCGCGCAGGCCCAGGTGCCGGGGCGCCAGGGCGGCGTGCTCGCGGCTGGAGCCCTGGCCGTAGTTCTCGCCGGCCACCACGCAGAAGTCGCCCGCGGCGCGGGCGCGGTCGGCGAAGCCCTCCTCCACCTGGTCGAACACGAAGTCCGCGATGCGCGGGATGTTGCTGCGGAAGGGCAGGACGCGGGCGCCGGCGGGCATGATCTCGTCGGTGGAGATGCCGTCGCCCAGATCCAGCAGCACCGGCAGCGCGAGCCGGTCGGGCAGCGGTTCGAGCTCCGGCAGGGGCGCGATGTTGGGCCCCTTGACCACCGCCACGTCGGCGTCAGGCGGGGCGGGGGCCTCGATGGCGCGGTCGTTGACGGTGATGCGCTCGGGCTCGCGGAACCGGGGGCAGGGCATCGGCAGGTCGCGGGGGTCGGTGATCTCGCCGGTGATGGCGGCGGCCGTGGCGGTCTCCGGGCTGCAGAGGTAGACCTGGTCGTCCCGCGTGCCGGAGCGGCCGGGGAAGTTGCGCGGCACCGTGCGCAGGCTGATGCCGCCGCTGGCGGGCGCCTGGCCCATGCCGATGCAGCCGTTGCAGCCGGCCTGGTGGATGCGCGCGCCGGCGTGCACCAGGTGCGGCAACAGGCCCAGGAGCATGAGGTTCTCCAGGATCTGCCGCGAGCTGGGGTTGACGTCCAGGGAGACGCCCGGCGCGACCTCGCGGTCGCGCAGCATCAGGGCGGGCACGGCGAAGTCGCGCAGGCCGGGGTTGGCCGAGGAGCCGATGTAGGCCTGGTCCACGGGCTTGCCCGCCACCTCGCGCACCGGCACCACGTTGCCCGGGCTGCCCGGGGTGGCGATGAGGGGTTCGAGGCCGGAGAGGTCGAGGGTCTCGGTGACGTCGTAGCTGGCGCCGGGGTCGGCGGCCAGGGGGGCGAAATCGTGCTCGCGGCGCTGGCTGCGCAGGAAGCGCTCCACCTCCTGGTCGGCGGGGAAGACGGTGCTGGTGGCGCCCAGCTCGGTGCCCATGTTGGCGATCACGTGGCGGTCCATGGCGCTCAGCGCCGCCAGGCCCGGTCCGTGGAACTCCAGGACGCGGCCCAGACCGCCGGCCACGCCGTGGCGGCGCAGCAGCTCGAGGATCACGTCCTTGGCCGACACCCACTCCGGCAGCTCCCCCTCCAGCCGGATGCCCCAGACCTCGGGCATGCGCAGCCGGTAGGGCTCGCCGGCCATGGCCATGGCCACCGCGAAGCCGCCGGCGCCCATGGCGAGCATGCCCAGCGAACCGGCCGACGGCGTGTGGCTGTCCGATCCGAGCAGCGTCCGGCCCGGGATGCCGAAGCGCTCCATGTGCACGGGGTGGCTGACGCCGTTGCCCGCGCGGCTGAAGTGCACGCCGAACCGGCGGCAGGCCGAGCGCAGGAAGCGGTGGTCGTCGGCGTTCTTGAAATCGGTCTGCAGGAGGTTGTGGTCGATGTACTGGGCCGACAGCTCCGTCCGCACCCGCGGGATCCCCATGGCCTCGAAGGCCAGCATCACCAGGGTGCCGGTGGCGTCCTGGGTGAGGGTCTGGTCGATGCGCAGGGCGATCTCGGTGCCGGGGGCGGGGTCGGATCCCGGGGCGGGGGTGCCGTCGGCGCCGGTGAGGTGGGCGGCGATGATCTTGCGGGTGGCGTTGCGGGGCGCCTCGCTGGCGTCGCGCGCGGCGGTCGCGGTGGGGGCGCCGTGGCCGTCCATGGGGTCCTCCCGGGGTGGCGGGTGACCGGCGCGGACGCCCGGGCGCCGGCGGCGGACCGCGGCCGCGCCTCTTCCGCCGAGCATAGGGGAGAACATGGGTCCTCGCCACGCGCGCCATGGTGCGCTCGTCTCCGGCGGCGGCGATGTGGTAGAATCAGGGACGACCCAGCGAACCGCCCCTCCGGAGAAGGTGGTCCCATGCCCCGCCATCGCGCCGTCTCGCCGCCGCTCGTCCTCTTGACCGCCACGCTCTGCCTGCTCGCCGCCGCCCCGCGCGCCCACGCCCAGCCCGACCCCGCCTACTGGCGCCTGGCCGACATCGAGGCGCAGCTCGCGGCCTGGCAGGCGGCCCATCCCGATCTGGTCGACGTGGACGTCCTGGGCTTCAGCGGGCAGGGTCGTCCCATCCCCCTGGTGAAGATCTCCGACCACGCCGCCGAGCGCGAGCCGGAGCCGCGCCTCTTCTTCCACGGCGCCCAGCACGCCAACGAGGGTCTGGGCACCGGGGCGATCATGCGGCAGATCGCCGCCCTGCTGGAGGGATACGGGGACGACCCCGCCGTCACCGCGCGCGTCGATGGCCTCGAGCTGTTCTTCGCGCCGGTGATCAATCCCGACGGGCACGTGTACGTGTTCGGCCCCAACCCGCACTGGGCCGACTGGCGCAAGACCCTGCGCGACAACGACGGCGACGGCGCGCCGGACTTCCCCGGCGACGGCGTGGACACCAACCGCAACTGGGACTGGTGGTGGGAGCAGTACGACGACGTGGACGGGCCCAGCAGCCAGAAGTACAAGGGCCCCTACCCGTTCTCCGAGCCCGAGGTGGTGGCCCTCCGCGACTGGGTGCTCGACCAGCGCCCCCTGCTGGTCCTGGACTACCACTCGCCGGTGACCATCTCCTGGACCAACTACATCTTCTGGCCCTGGATGAGCCAGCACGGCCACGGCTACAGCCCCGACGAGCCGGTGGCCCGCGACCTGGCCGGCGGCTGGGCCGACCACACGCAGGCCCTGTCGGGCAGCAGCTTCAACGACATCTTCGCCTACGACACCCTGCCCAAGGAGCAGAACTGGATCTACGGCAACACCGGGATCCTGGCCTTCGTCATGGAGATCGGTGACCAGTGCTGGTACACCGGCGCCGACGTGGACACCATCACCGCGCGGGTGGCCCGCGGCAGCACCTGGCTGGTGGATCGCGCCCTCGCCGGCCCCGGCATCCGCGGCACGGTGACCAGCGCCCTGGGCGGCGCGCCCCTGGAGGCCGAGGTGCAGATCGCCCAGATGCACCAGGACTACGTGGGCCCGCGCCTGACCGACCGTCTGAGCGGCGCCTACCAGCGCCTGACGCGGCCGGGGACGTTCACGGTGACGGCGACGTGCGACGGGTACGAGCCGCAGACCCGCAGCGTGCCGGTGGGCGCGGGCTGGGCCGTGGCGGACTTCGCGCTGCAGCCGGTGGTCACGGGGGTGGGCGACGCGGATCAGTTCCCGGGGGACGACCCCGCCGATCCGGCCGCCGATGCGGCCGCCGATGCGGCCGCCGACCCCTGGCTGCGCGGCGATCACCGCGTGCATGGCGGCGGCACCGTGCGCCTGGCCCTGCCCGCCGGCCTGCCCGCCGCGCGCAGCGATCTCTTCGACGTCCGCGGCCGTCGCCTGGCCACCCTGGGCGCCCAGCTCCGCCCCGGTCGTGAGCACACCCTCCGGCTGCCGGGCCGGCTGCCCGGCGGGGTGTACCTGCTGCGCACCCAGGCCGGCGCGCACCATCAGGTGGCGCGGCTGATCTGCGTGGAGTGAGCGGCGCGGCGGGGCGCACGGCGCGGCAAGCGCGGCGGGGCGCACGGCTCGGCCGCGAGGTGGAGCGCGGCCACCCCGGCCGCCCGGCTCGTCGATCCCTGGCGCCCGACGAGCGGCACCCCTGGATTTGTGATGTGATACGAAATCTGCGTGGATCCACGCAGAT
>JAASSM010000234.1 GCA_021767885.1 bacterium
CTTGTTGACGATGAAGTCCTCGCGCTTCTCCGCAGCGATCTCGTAGATGCCGGTGTCCATGCGGATGGCATCGCACGGACAGGCCTCCTCGCAGAGACCGCAGTACACGCAGCGCAGGAGGTCGATGGTGAACTCCCGCGGGTACTTCTCGATGGTGGGATCGGGGTGCTCTCCCGCGAGGATCTCGATGCAATCGGCGGGGCAGACCGTGCTGCACATCATGCAGGCCACGCAGCGTGGTGACCCGTCCTCGCGCTGCATGAGCCGGTGCCGCCCGCGGAACCGCGGGCCGTAGTCCCGCTTCTGGTCCGGGTACTGGATGGTGGGCATGTCGCTGGTGCGCATGAGGTTGCGCACCAGGTGACGACCCGTGACCACCAGTCCCCGGAAGACCTCGACGAAGTACGCGCTCTCCCACAGGTTGCGCCTGCGGGCGGTGACGACCTCGGGAAGACCCTTGTAACTCATCGCTTCATATCCCTTCCGGCGGCTGAGGACGTCAGTGCACGGCGGCCAGCCACAGGGCGGTGACCACCAGGTTGACGAGCCCGGCCGGCAGCATGATCTGCCAGCCGAGTCGCATGACCTGGTCGTAGCGGAAACTGGGCACGGTCCAGCGCACCCAGATGAAGAGCCAGGCGAAGAAGGCGACCTTGCCGATGAAGGCGCCCGTCTGCGCGACCGTGGCGTAGAGCGAGGCCCCGGGGCCGGCGAGGTTCCACGGCTGGAGCAGCAGCGCGCCGAGCATGACCAGGCCGATGACCAGGGTCACCGAGCCGAGGAAGCCGGGCTCGCGCTCGCGGGTGTCGTTGTACCAGCCCTTCTCGCGCCGGGCCCGGCGGAAGAACAGGGCGGAGATCAGCAGGTGGACCAGCCCGCCCGCCACCAGGGTGCCGGTCAACAGCGAGCCGGCGTTGGCCTCCAGCGCCGGCCGCGGCAGCCAGGGGATCTGGTAGCCACCGAAGAACAGCACCACGATGAGCGCCGAGGCCACCACCATGTGGGCGTACTCCGCCAGGAAGAAGAGGGCGAACTTGAGACTGCTGTACTCGGTGTGGTAGCCGGCCACGATCTCGGAGTCCCGCTCCGACATGTCGAACGGCGTGCGGTTGGTCTCGGCATAGACCGAGGCGATGAACAGCAGGAATCCCAGGGGCTGGACCACCACGCCCCACTTGGGCAGCCAGCCCCAGATGAGCTCGCCCTGTCCGGCGGCGATCTGGGTGAGCTGGAAGGTGCCGAAGATCATGAACAGGCCCATGATGGCCAGGCCCATGGTGATCTCGTAGCTGATCATCGAAGCGGTGGCCCGCAGCGATCCCAGGAAGGTGTACTTGCTGTTGCTCGCCCACCCGCCCAGGGCCACGCCATAGGTCCCGAGGCTGGCGATGGCCAGCACGTAGAGCATGCCCACCTCGAGATCGGCCACCACCAGCTTGATCTTCTCGCCGCCGATCTCGATGTAGTCGCCGAAGGGGATCACCGCGTAGGTGCTCATGGCCACGGCCATCACCAGGAGCGGCGCGAAGGCATAGAGGAACCGGTGCCGCTGCGCCGGCACCACGTCCTCCTTGAACAGGAGCTTCATGACGTCGGCCAGCGGGTGGATCAGGCCCGCGAGCCGGATGCCCAGGATGCCGGCACGGTTGGGCCCGGTGCGGTCCTGGATGAAAGCCGAGCCCTTGCGCTCGGCCCAGATCAGCAGCGGCACGAAGCCCATGATGACCGCGAACATGAACCCGATCTTCGCGAAGGCTTCCAGCACGATGGCGAGCATCAACGTCCTCCCGTCGGCGTCTCGGCCGCGAACTCGGGCACCAGGCCTGGTGCGGGCAGCTGGTTGAGCAGGTTCTCGTCCGCCAGTTCCAGTTCCCGGGCCACGAGTCGGCGCAGGGCCGGCAGTCCGGGCGTCTGCGGGTCCTGACCGGCGTGGGCCAGGATGTCCACCAGCAGCCGCCAGTCCTCGCGGCCGTCGCCCGGCGGCAGCACCGCCCGCTGGCCGCGCTGGATCCGCCCCTGCCGGTTCACCCAGAGCGCGTCCTTCTCCGCCCACATGCTCGTGGGGATCACCACGTCGGCCGCCTCGGCCGTGGCGCCGCGGTGCGTCCCCAGGTAGACCACGCGCAGCCGGCCGGCCGCCTCGGCCACGGCGGGGTGGGCCAGCGGATCGCCACCGTGGACCAGCAGCACTCCCCGCGATCCGTCCAGCGCGGCGGCGAGAGCCTCCGGCTCGCGCTCCGGCATCTCCAGCCATTCGAGCGCCTTGCGGTTCGGCCTCCGGTCGCCCGAGAGGAGGATGTCGTCGCCCTCGCCGCGCCCCTCGCCGGCCACGCCGCCGGCGAGCTGCTGCTCGCCGGCCAGGTGGCGGGCCAGCTGCCGGAAGAGCACCAGCTCCTCCAGGGACTGCCGCGGGTCGGTGATGGCGTAGGCGACGCCACCGGGCTTGAGCGCGCCCAGCAGCTCCTCGCGGGCCTCCCGCCAGGTCACTGGCTCGAGCCGGCCCTCGCGACGCACCAGCGCGCGGTCGAGGCGGTTCTCGTCATGGACGTCCTTGTAGGTCATGCGCCCCTTGTCGCACATCCAGGACTTGTTGACCTGATCGTTGCGTCGGGGCTTGAGGCGGTAGATCCGGCCGCCCTCGTGGTCGATGCGGATGTTGCAGCCGGTGGCGCACCCGTTGCAGACCGAGGGCGTGCCCTTGAGCAGCCAGACGCGCTTCTGGAAGCGGAAATCCCGGCTGGTCAGCGCCCCCACCGGACAGATGTCCACCGTGTTGAGGCTGTAGTTGTTGTCCAGCTCCACACCCGGGGCCACGTCGATCTCGGCACGGTCGCCCCGGTTGTAGATGCCCAGCTCGCCCGTGCCGGTGACCTCCTCGCAGAAGCGCGTGCAGCGCGCGCAGAGCACGCAGCGCTCCTGGTCGAGGATCACGTGCGGCCCGATCACCTTGGCCTTCTTCTTGAGCACCTTGTCGGACTTCTCCACCTCCGACTCGTACAGGCCATACTCCATGTACTGGTCCTGCAGGCCGCACTCTCCGGCCTGGTCGCAGATGGGGCAGTCCACCGGGTGGTTGATCAGGTGCATCTCCAGCACCTGGGTCACGGCCTGGTTCACGCGCTTGCTGTTGGTGTGGACCACCATGCCGTCGCGCACCACCGTGTTGCAGGCGATGGTGAGCTTGGGCATCCCCTCGATCTCCACCTGGCAGAGTCGGCAGACGCCGGCCACCGAGAGGTCGGGGTGGTAGCAGAAGTGGGGCAGGTCGGTGCCCCGCGCCTCGCGGCAGGCATCGAAGAGCCGGGTCCCGTCGGGAACCTCGATCTCCTTGCCGTCGATGGTCAGCTTGGCCATGGGTCTCGCTGCTCCTCGCTACTCGCCGCGCGCCCAGCGCGACGAGGAGCCCGGGGTGGCGGTCTCGTGGATGCGGGCCTCGAACTCGGGGCGGAACCGCTTCAGGAAGCTCAGCATGGGCATCACGGCGGCGTCGGCCAGGGGGCAGATGGTCAACCCGCCCATGCCCTGGCAGACCTTGTCGAAGAGCTCGAGGTCCTCGGGGACGCCCTCGCCCTTGAGCAGCTTGCCCACCAGCCGGTGCAGCCAGCCGGTGCCCTCGCGGCATGGCGTGCACTGGCCGCAGCTCTCGTCCCAGTAGAAGTGCATCAGCACCCGGATCAGCTCGACCATGTCGGCGCTCCGGGGGATGATGATCATGCCGCCGGAGCCGAGCATGGTGCCGGCCGCCTGCAGCGACTCGTAATCCAGGTCGCAGCCCATCATCTCCTCGGCCGTCAGCACCGGGACCGAGCTGCCGCCCACGATGCACGCCTTGAACTCCTCGCCGTCGCGCATCCCGCCGAGGTGCTCGCGGAAGAACTCCGCGAAGGGGATGCCGAGGGGGACCTCGTAGACGCCCTGGTGCTTCACCGGCCCGGAGACCGACCACAGCTTGGTGCCGGGAGACTTCTCCGTGCCATACTGCCGATACGCCTCGGCGCCGTGGTTGACGATCCAGGGCACCGCCGCCACCGTCTCCACGTTGTTGACGATGGTGGGCTTGCCCAGGAAACCGCTGACCGCGGGAAAGGGCGGCTTGATGCTCGGCTGGCCCTTGGTGCCGGTGACCGAGTTGATCAGGCCGGTCTCCTCGCCGCAGATGTAGGCTCCCGCCCCCTTGTGCACGATCATGTCCAGATCGTAACCGCCGCCCAGGATGTCCTTGCCCAGGTAGCCGGCCGCGTAGGCCTCGTCCACGGCGGCCTGCACTCGGTCGATGAGCCAGCCGAACTCGCCGCGGATGTAGATGAAGGCCAGGTTCGCCCGCACCGCGTACGAGCTGAGGATGGTCCCCTCGATCATCTGGTGCGGATCGTAGTCCATGAGGTACCGGTCCTTGAAGGTCCCGGGCTCGGACTCGTCCGCGTTGACGAAGAAATAGACCTGGTCGGCGTCCTTGGGCACGAAGCCCCACTTGACACCCGTGGGGAAACCGGCCCCGCCCCGGCCGCGCAGCCCCGATTCCTTGACGACCTCGATCACCTGGTCGGGCGCCAGCTCTCCGAGGACCCGACGGAGCGCCTGGTAGCCGCCCTCGGCCTCGTAGACCTTCAGCCGGTGCCCGTCCGGGCGACCGAACCGTGCCGAGAGA
>JAASSM010000235.1 GCA_021767885.1 bacterium
CCAACGACCTCGCCGGCCTGCGCCGCGCCGCCGGGGAGTTCGAGGCGCTCTTCTACGGACAGCTCCTGCGCGCCATGCGGGCCACCGTCCCGGAGAACGGCTTCTGGGGACAGAGCGCCGGCACGCAGATGTACCGGCAGCTCCATGACGAGGCCCTCGCGGACCAGCTCGCCCGGTCGGGCGGCCTGGGCATCGCCGACCTCGTGGTCCAGCAGTTCGCGGCCAGCATCCCGGAAGCCGGGGTCGCCGCGGGCGGTCCCGGCGACACCGCGGCGCCGGCCGCCGGCCTGCCCGCGCTGGCTCGCCGCGGCCTGGAGGCCTACCGGCAGGCGGCCGCTCCCGACGAGCGCACCGCGGCGCTGGCCAGGCTGCGCCACCATGCCGAGGCCGTGGGCGGGGCGCCCGCCGACAGCCTGCGCCGGTGGCACCGCGAGATCATGTCCGCGGCCGGGTCCGCCGACGTGGAACCGGGTCTGGTCCTGGCCGTGATGGTGCGGGAGTCCGCCGGCGATCCGCGAGCGGTCTCGCCGCGTGGCGCCCGTGGCCTGATGCAGCTGATGCCGGGCACCGCGGCGGAGCTCGGTGTCCGCGATCCGCACGATCCCCGGGCCAACGTCCTCGGGGGCGCCCGGTACCTCGCGCGGATGCTGGCACGATATGACGGCGACGTGGACCTGGCCCTCGCCGCCTACAATGCCGGCCCGGGCAACGTGGACCGTGCCGGCCGCCAGATCCCGGACTTCCCGGAAACGCAGCGGTACGTCGCGGCGGTCCGGGACCTCGCCCGCCGCCTCGGCGTGCAGTCTGGCACGGATCTGGATACAGAGCTCCCGGAACCCCAGGGATCGGTGAACCTGTCCGGGAGACAGCCATGACCATGACCGCCCCCCAGAACCAGATCCGAGACGCGGAGAAGGTCCGCGCGCTCGCGTCGGTCCTGCGCCAGGAGCAGGCCCATTACGAGCGCCTGCTGGCCATGGCGCGTCGCCAGGGTGAACGCCTCGCCGGGGGGGACCTGGAGGACCTGGACGCCACCTCCCAGGAGCTGGCGACCGGTCTGCAGGCCGCTGGTGGCGTGCGCGAGCAGCGGGAGCGTCTGGCCGCGGAACTGATCGCTGCCAGCGGCGAGGATCCCGCCACCGGACTGAGCACCTGGCTCTCCCGGCAACCGCGACCCGTGCAGGCAGAACTTGCCGGCGCGGTGCAGGCCGTCCGCCGGGCCGCGGGCGAGCTGTCCCGCGCCAACGAGCACAACCGGCGGCTGGCCAGTTTCTGCCTCGACCTGGTCGAGGAGGAGGCGGCCCTGCTCCGTCGCAGCCTGCTCGAGGACCCGGCCGGCTGCTACGACGCCGGCGCCCGCCACACCACCAATGCGCAGGGCGGCGTCCTGCGTCGCCAGGCCTGAGCGGCGAGAGGAGGGCATCGTGTCGAGCCTCAACACGGTCATGGACACCAGCCTCTCGGCCATGTTCGCCGCCCAGGCGGGTCTGGCCACCACGTCGCACAACATCGCCAACGCCGACACGCCCGGATACACCCGCCAGTCCAATCATCTGGCGGCCCGCCAGCCCATCCGTTTCCATTTCGGGGCCATCGGCCAGGGCGTGGACGTGGTCACGATCCGGCGCTCCCAGGACAACTTCCTGCTCAACACCCTGCGCGCCCAGCAGGCCAAGCACGCCAGCTACGCGTCCATCGACAGCGCTCTCTACGAGATCGAGCAGATCCTCGGTTCCATCGACAACGACCACCTCTCCGACGCCCTGAACAACTTCTTCGGCGCCTGGAGCGACCTGGCCACCGCGCCCACGGACCCCTCGCGGAAGCAGCAGGTGGTCTCCATGGCCAGCACCCTCGTCACCGATTTCCACTCCATCAACGCCTCGCTGGAGGACCTGGAGCGGAACATCGACTAGCAGATCGAGGACGAGATCGGGGCGCTCAACGGCCTGCTGGTGCAGATCGGCGAGCTGAACGGCCAGATCATGTCCGCGGAGGTGGGCGGCCAGCCCGCCAACGATCTCCGCGATCAGCGCGATCTGCTGGTGAGCGAGCTCTCCCAGATCGCGGCGGTGACCACCAGCGAGCGCGCGGACGGCAGCCTGGACATCATCCTCGGCGGCCGCACCATGATCACGCGCACGTCGGTCCAGCAGTTCACCACCACCTACGAGCAGACCGACCACGGACATCTGATAGCCGTGGTCACCGCGGGCAACTACCACGAGGTCCAGCTGCCCGGCGGCCGGCTCAGCGGCCTCTTGACCAGCCGCGACGAGTACGTCCACGACTTCCGCGCCAAGATGGACCAGGTCGCGTCCATGCTCATCAACGCGGTGAACGATCTCCACGTCCAGGGCCAGACCGGTTCCAGCGCCGGCATGCTCTTCTTCAGCGGCGACAGCATGCACACCATCACCCTCAACCCCATGCTGGTGGAGGACCCCACCCTCGTGGCGACCTCCCGGAGCGGCGAGGCCGGCGACACGGACATCGCCCGGGAGATCGCCGCGCTCGCCGAGCAGGCGGCCCCGGGGGAGGACGAGACGGTGGGCGACCGGTATCGCGGCGTGCTCATCGACGTGGCGAGCAAGCGCAGCGGCTTCGAGTTCCTGGTGGACAACCAGGCCAGCGCCGTGGCCGCGGTGGAGGCCAAGATCGCCAGCACCACCGGTGTGAGCCTCGACGAGGAGGCCGCCTCCATGGTGCGTTATCAGAACTCCTACGCCGCGGCGGCCCGGGTGATCACCGCGGTGCAGGAGATGTTCGACACCCTGGTCAACATGGTCTAGCGAGGGAGACGGCGATGCCCATCCGCATCAGCGACAACTACCTCAGCCAGATCCTGGTGGGCGACCTCAATCGCAGCCTCGGTCGGCTGCTCGAGCTGCAACGTCAGGCCGGCACCATGCGCCGCGTGAACGACTTCGCGGACGATCCTCGTGCCGTGGGCGCGATCCAGCGCTACAAGACGCTCATCGCCGGCAACGACCAGTACCTGCGCAACGTCTCGCGGTGCCGCTCGGTGGTGGACGGGACGGATTCCGCGCTGCAGGACATCAGCGGTCTGCTCGCGGAGATGCGCGAGCTCTCGCTCCGCGAATCCAGCGCCGTCTCCACCACCGAGTCCCGCCAGACGGCCGTCATCCAGGTGGAGAACCTGGTGGACCGCATGCTCGACCTGCTGAACACCTCGGTGGAGGGCAACTACATCTTCGGCGGCACGCGCAGCGACCAGCCCCCCTTCGTGCGCAACGGCGACACCGTGATCTACCAGGGCAACGACGATCTGATGATCACCAACACCGGACCCCACTCGCAGCAGGTCCTGAACATCCCGGGCAGCGAGTTCATCGGTGCCATGTCCGCCACGCTGGCCGGCTCGGTGGACCTGGCGCCGCGCCTGGATCCGACCACCAACCTGGCGGACCTCAACCTCGGCGCCGGCTGGCAGGCCGGCCGCATCCAGATCCGGGACGGGAACAACACCACCTGGAGCGTGGATCTCACCGGCGCGACCACCCTGGACGACGTGATCACCGCCATCAACACGACCACTGGCGGGACCGTCACCGCCGGCCTGCGGGCCGACGGCACCGGCCTCGAGCTCACCGGCACCGGACCGATCACGGTCAGCGAGCTGGACGACGGCACGGCCGCCACCTCCCTCGGCATCAACGGCACCAGCGAGGCGGACGTCTTCACCGGCCGGGACATCCGCGCCGCGCTCGGAGCCGCCACCGATCTGGCGGACATCGCCGCGCTGGACGGATCCTTGCCGCTGGGAACCATCGAGGTGGTGATCGACGGCGTGGTGACCGCGGTGGACTTCTCCGGCGCCACCACCGTCAGCGACCTGCAGTCGACCCTGAGCGCCGCGTTGCCCGGCTTCCAGCTGCGTATCGACCGGTCGGGACTGTCCATCGTCAGCGGCTCCACGGAGAATTTCGAGGTCCGCAACGCGGGCTCGCCGGACACCGCGACCCTGCTGGGCCTGGAGGGAACCGGCACGCCCGTACGCCTCTTCGGCGTCCTCGAGGATCTAAGGGCCGCCTTGCAGGCGGACGACCCCGAGGCGGTGCGCGGCGTGGCTGGCGAGCTCGAGGCCCTCGAGCAGCTGATCCAGGCCCAGATGATCAAGGTGGGCGGCCGCCAGCGCGACCTGGACTGGACCGAGACCCTGCTCATGAAGCGTGACACGGAGCTGCAGTCCAAGCTCTCGCTCGAGCGTGACGCGGACGTGGCCCAGGTCTCCTCGGATCTGGCCGCGGCGGAGATGAGCTACCAGAGCAGCCTGCTGGTGACCAGCAAGCTGTTCCAGCAGAACCTGATGATGTACCTCTGACGGTGGGCGCGAGCCCGGAGCGAGGAGACGCGAGATGCCTTCCTTCGAGACCCTGCGATTCGGCGAGCTGAGCTACGACGAGGCGGACGTCATCACGCTGCCCGAGGGCCTGATCGGGCTGCCGCGCCTGTCACGCTGGCTCATGCTGGACATGGATCCCGAGGTGCCCATGCGCTGGCTCCAGTCCCTGGATCGCCCGGACTTCGGCTTCCCCGTCATGCCGCCGGTGTTCTTCGCCGAGGAATACGAGGTGCTCGCCACGCGCTCCGCGCGCAAGAAGCTCGCGGGCGCCCGCG
>JAASSM010000236.1 GCA_021767885.1 bacterium
CAGCCCACCTTCTCCACGCGCTCGGGGAAGGCCTCGGCCCAGGCCGTGAGGGTGGCGACCAGCTGGTCCACCGTGGCCACCGGCCCGTCGGGCGGCGGCAGCACGTTGGCGCTCAGGGCCTGCAGGCCGCACATGAAGGCGTGGCCGTGGGAGCTGACGAAGCCGGGCAGCAGGGTCTGGCCGGCCAGGTCCACCAGCCGGGTGGCATGGGCCCGGTGGGCGAACACCGCGTCGCGCGGGCCCACGGCCAGGATGCGGCCATCGCGCACGGCGAGGGCCTCCACCACGGGCTGCGCCTCGTCGATGGTGATGATGCGACCGCCGTGGTAGATGGTGTCTGCGGGCTCGGCGGCGGCAAAGGCGCGGGGGATCGACGCCGGCAGGACGAGCGGGGCAAGGGCGGAGGCGACGAGCACGGCGGTGCGCACGGCGGTGCGCACGGCGGCGCGGGGCGACGCGGGGGTCGACATGAGAGACGCTCCTGGTATGTCGGTGGCCGGGGTGAGGATGACCGGGGCCGGGCGATGATGAATGTCGTCATCCATAAACCCGACCAATATCGCCCGATCTCTGGCCATCCGCCACGCGGGGACCACCCCTCGCCCAGCATGGCCACCGCGCGGGGCATGCGAAGGGGAGCCGGAACGGTCCGGCTCCCCGGAAGCGAGGTCGGCCGGGGCCGCGATCGGCCCCGGGAGCGCGGTGCTAGTCCTGCGACCGCCACACGCGGTCGTACACCAGCATGCCGGCGTACCCCAGCAGCAGCATGCCGCCGAGCACCAGCCAGATGTGCTGGGGCGTGCCCTGCTCGCGGAAGTGGCCGTACAGCGGGTTGATGGTGATGCCGCTCAGGCCGGCGCCGATGGCCACCGGGATGCGCAGCAGGCCGCCGCCCAGGCCGGTCTTCTCCGGCGGCAGCATGCCGATGAGGTACTGCTCCATGCGGGGCATGCAGGCCATCTCGCCGATGGCGAAGAGGATGGTGCCCACGAACATGAACCAGGGGATCTCGCCGGTGCTCGCCCACAGGCCCACGCAGCCGAGCAGCATGATCATGATGCCCACGGAGATCACCGGGATCGAGCGCGCCTTCTCGCTCAGGCGGGTGACCAGGAGCTGGAAGATCATCACCCAGAGCGCGGTGTGGGCCAGGGTCTCGCCGGCGATGCGGTGGTCGTCGGTGGCGAAGAGATCCACGAAGCCGGCGGGCAGGACGGAGACGAACGCGTCGTAGAGCGCGGCGGTGTCCACGAAGCGGTCCACGTACATGGGGCAGAGGTTGAAGAAGCTCCAGAAGGGGATCTCGATGAGCACGCCGAACAGGATGATGAAGGCCAGCAGCTTGCCCTGCTTGAGGAAGGGCAGCATCTCGGCCAGGTCCTTGGTGATGGGCGGGCGGCGGCCCTCCACCTTCGCCGGCTCGATGGGATTGCGGTAGAAGAACACCGTCACCAGGATCATCAGCAGCACCGACGCGGACGCGGCGTAGAAGGCGTAGTTCCAGCTCTCGGTGCGCAGCGCGCCCGCGATGAGCGGACCGAAGAACGCGCCCACGTTGACCATCAGGTAGAAGATCCCGAAGCCCAGGGTGCGGTTGGTCTGGTCGGTGGTCAGCCGCACCGTGCCGGCGATCAGCGGCTTGAACAGGCCCGCCGCCACGGCGATGAGCGCCATCACCGCCAGCACCAGGGTGAAGTCGCGCGTCAGCGAGAGCATGAAGAAGCCGGGCAGGTAGAGCAGGTAGGACCACAGGAGCATCTTCTTGAAGCCGTAGCGATCGGCCAGCACGCCCGAGACCAGGGGCACGCTGTAGCTCAGGAACAGGAAGATGCTCTGGACCACGCCCAGGCGGCTCTCGCTCCACTCCAGGCCGCCGTCCAGGATGGACGTGGTGGCGTAGATCTGGAAGCCCATGTACAGGCCGTAGTACGCGAAGCGCTCGAGGATCTCGATGATGTTCCCCACCCAGAAGACGCGGGGAAAGGCGGTGCGGGACATGCGGGGGTCACCTCCGCGGGTTCGGGACCGGGCGCGCATGGCGGCGGCGCGGCCGACGCTGCGACACGAGGTGCGGACGGTACACGATCAGACCGACCGCTGACAAGGACGCCGATCCGCACTAGCATGCCGGGACGACCACCTCGCCCGCGACCCCCCAGCCGCCCCGGAGGCCCCGCGCCATGTCCCTCCGCCGCCGCCTCGGCCTGGCCTTGCTGGTGCCCGCCGCGCTCGTCGTGGTGGAGCTGGTGCTGGGCTGGACCGCCGCCCCCGCCGACCGCTCCACCCTGCGCGTGATGCTGCTGGCCGTGGCGGCCGCGGCGCTGGGCATGCTCGCCTGGGTGGTGCTGGGCTGGACGCGGAGCGTGTCCGGCCCCCTGCGCGCGGCGAGCGAGGCGGTCGGGCAGGCCCTCGCCGGGACGGGGCGGCCGGCCGCCGCCACGGCCGACGAGGCCAGCCGCGTGCACGACGAGGTCACCGCCCTGCTGGAACACCTGCAGACCCGCGACGCCGAGCACCGCGATCGCGAGGCGGACCTGCGCCGTCAGCGCGACCTCGCCCTCAGCGCCGCCAGCGACGGCGTGGTCCTGCTGGACGACCGCGGCCGGGTGGTGGCCGCCAACGCCGCCGCGCGCACGGTGCTGGGCGCCGAGGCGCTGCAGCGCGGCACGGTGCTGGCCTCGGCGCCGCTGCCGGAGGCCGCGCGGTCGGCCCTCGCCCCGCTGCTGGACGCCCCGGTCGCGCCGGCCGACCCCTTCGGCGGCACCGCCGACGCGCCCGTGGTGACCCACGGCCCCGGCGACGCCTCCGCCCTCGCCGAGATCACCCACACCGAGGACGGCGCCCTGACCATCTACCGCCCCGAGCGGCACGATCACGGCCGCCTGCTGGTCCTGCGCGACGTCACGGACGAGCACCGGTTCGCCGGCACCCAGGCGGCCATCCGGGACGTGGTGCTCGAGCGGCACCCGGTCTGCCTGGTGGAGCTGCTGCAGGCCACGCTGGCGCCCCTGGCGCGGCAGGCCCAGGAGCAGGGCGTCACCCTGCACCTGCCGACCAGCGAGGACCGCCAGATCCTCGCGGTCGATCCGGTGAAGCTGCCCTGGGTGATCACGGTGATCGTGGGCAACGCCCTGCGCTACACCGGCCGCCTGGGCGAGGTCACCGTGGAGGTGGAGCGCCAGCCCGGCGCCATGGCCATCACCGTGCGCGACACCGGCGCGGGCATGGCCCCCGAACAGCTCGACCGCATCTTCGCACCGCCGGCCGCGCCGGACGGTCGCCGGCCCGGACCCGGCACCCAGGGCCTGGCCCTGGCCATCGCCCGGGAGATCGTGGTGGCCCACGGCGGCCACCTGGAGGCCGACAGCCGCCCGGGCATCGGCACCGAGATCCGGCTCATCCTGCCCCTGGAGGACCCCGCATGACCGACGCGCGCGCACATCTCGACCGCACCGCCACCGCCTTCCAGGACTCCGCCGTCCTGCTCACCGCCAACCACCTCGGCCTGACCGGCGCGCTCTGCCGGGGGCCACGGACGGCGCGCGATCTCGCGGCGGACCTGGACCTGGACCCCCGCGCCACCGAGGTGCTCCTGCTCGCCCTGGCGGGCCAGGGCGTGGCCGAGCAGCCGAAGCCCGGCCTCTTCGCCATCGCGCCGGCGTACCTCCCCTACCTCGACCCCGACGGTGAGCAGAGCCTGCGCTCGATCCTGGACCACAACCACCACCTGCTGCAGCGCTGGGCCCGGCTGGCGGACGTGGTCCGCACCGGCGAGCCCGTGCCGCGGCCGTCGGGCGAGGATGGCCGCCGCGATCCCGCCGAGCTGCGCGCCTTCATCTGCGGCATGAAGGACATCTCGCGCCGGTCGTCGGTGGAGGTGGCGGACGCCCTGCCCGGGCTGGGCGACTGCCGCCATCTCCTGGATCTGGGCGGGGGGCCGGGCACCGCGGCCATCACCTTCTGCCGCCGCTGGCCCACCCTGCGGGCGGTGGTGATGGATCTGCCGGAGGTGGTGCCCATCGCCGGCGAGGAGATCGCGGCGGCCGGCCTCGAGGACCGCATCACCACCCTGGCCGGGGACTACCACACCGACCCCCTCCGCGCCGGCGACGCCCCGCTCTACGACGCGGTCTACGTGGCCAACATCATCCACAGCCTGTCTCCGGACGAGACCCGGGACGTGCTCGGCAAGGCCGTCCGCTCCCTCGCCGACGGCGGCCTGATCGTGGTGAAGGACTTCTACCTGGAGGATTCCCGCACCGAGCCGGCCTTCGGCGCCCGTTTCTCGGTGAACATGCTCGTGGGCACGGCGGGCGGGAAGTCCTACACCTGGCGCGAGACCGAGGACCTCCTGCGCGAGCTGGGCCTGGGCGGCCTCCAGCGGCACCGCGTGGCCACCCACAGCGGCCTGGTCACCGGGCGCAAGGGCAGCGCCTGAGGCCACGACCCGTGGCCGCGCTGGCATCGCCGCGGGCCGCACCGCCGGGACCGTGCAATAAAGAATCCCGCATCATCTTCTCCCGGTTGTTCTGCGTCGTGGAACGGTCTTTCTCTCGGGGGACCGACCACCGCGACGCGCCTGCACGCACCACGAGCGGGACCGGAACGCCGGCGTGCGGAGGGCCGGCGCCGCGG
>JAASSM010000237.1 GCA_021767885.1 bacterium
AAGACGGTTGGATGGAGGGACGCTGGGATCGTGGCCGGCGGGCGGAGCCAGGCGAGCGGGTGGGCGTGGCGGCCGGGGCGGGGCCTGGCGAGCGGGTGGTCGTGACGTCCGGGCCGAGCGATGCGAGCGGGCGCTCGACCTGGTCCCGCCGTGGGGCTACCTTGTCGCGGGCGCCGACGGTGTGGCTTGCACCGTGCGGCGCCGCGGGTGGTGCGGCGTCTCGGAACGCCGGGCGTTCGCGGTGGCCAGGCCGAGCGCGAGACGGACGGGCGTTCGCGGTGTTCAGGCCGAGCGCGAGACGGACGGGCGTTCGCGGTGGCCAGGCCGCGCGCGGGGCGGGCGTGAAGAGGTCGTCGTCCTGAGAGGTGGTCCGCGTAGAGGTCGTCCGCGAAGGAGCCGCCTGCGAAGAGGTCGTCCACCATCGGGCCATTCATTTCCCAGATCTGCCGAGGTCCTTCATGCTTTCCAACGTCCAGGCCCTGCTCGAGACCATCGACACGTTGCGGTCGCCCGGGGGGTGTCCCTGGGACCGGAAGCAGACGCTGGCCACCGCGGCGCATCACCTGCAGGACGAGGCGGCCGAGGTGCTCGAGTCTGCGCTGGTGGGGCGG
The DNA here is from genome assembly GCA_021767885.1 of bacterium. The sequence goes on from JAASSM010000237.1 coordinate 612, forward strand.
GCGGAGGACGTGCGGGAGGAGCTGGGCGATCTGCTGTTCATGGTCTGCTTCGTGACGCGGATCCTGGCCGAGCAGGCGCCCACCACGCTGGACGACGTCGCCCGCGAGGGGAACGAGAAGCTCATCCGGCGGCATCCGCACGTGTTCGGCGAGCAGGCCGCCGAGGACGTGGCCGAGAGTCAGCAGCGGTGGAACCAGATCAAGGCCGAGGAGAAGCGGCGCAAGGGGCTGGATCCCGATGCGGAGTCCGTGCTGAAGGACCTCCCTCCCAGCCAGCCGCCGCTGCACCAGGCGTACCGCTACCAGAAGGACGCCGCGCGCGTGGGGTTCGACTGGCCCACCACCGCCGGGGTGTGGGAGAAGCTGCGCGAGGAGGAGGCCGAGCTCGAGGAGGCCGTGGCCGCGGGCGACGCCGAGGCCATCGAGCACGAGCTGGGCGACGTCCTCTTCGCCTGGGCCAACCTCGCCCGCAAGCTGGGCGTCCATCCGGACGTGGCGCTGCGCCGGGCGAACCAGCGCTTCCGCCGGCGCTTCCACCGCATCGAGCAGAGCTACGGGCACGACCGCGCGGCGCTGGCGGCGGCCTCGCTGGAGGAGCTGGAGGCGGCGTGGCAGGCGGCGAAGAAGGCGGAGGCGGAGGCGGCCGAGGCGGCGGAGATGGCGGAGCGCGCGCAGCACGCGGAGACGGCGGAGCGTGCGCAGCACGCCGAGCAGGTGGACACCGCCGACCACGAGGAGACGGCCAGGCGAACAGGCCGCGGGCCGGGGTCGCGCTGAGCGGTTCCCGTCCGGGATCGCCCCGCTCCGGCCACCCCGGCCCTCCGGCCCGCGCGGTCGCTGATCAGTTCATGGTCGCTGATCAGTTCATGGTCATCGATCAGTTCATGGTCGCCGAGAAGCGCAGGCAGTAGGTCAGCCCCGACCAGTTCTCGTCGATGTCGCCGTCGGGGAAGCTGTGGTACTGCAGGCCCAGGCCGGCGCCCAGGCCCCACTTCTCGCCCACCCACCACTCCTTGCCCACGGAGAGATCCAGGAGCAGGCCGCTGTCGGTCTCGGCCTTCATGTTGCCGAAGTCCACCTCCATGCTGCCGACGCCGACGCTGGCGGAGAGGTAGACGTTGGCCGGCATGAGGTAGTAGGTGAGGCCGGCGCCGATGCCGGAGGCGGTGACGTCGCCGTCGAGTTCACCGCTCAGCTCGCCCTGCTCGACGTCGGGCTCGCTCGCGTACCAGCCGTAGAGGGTGCCGTGGACGGCGAGGTCGGGGCGGATCACGGCGCCGATGGCGACGTTCAGGTCGCCGGCGACGCCGGTGATCTTCATCTCGCCATCCTCCGTGTCGATGGACGACCGCACGCCGCCCATGCCCGTGGCCAGGCGCAGGAAGAAGCCGTCGGCGTGGTCCTGGGGACCGGCAATGGCCGCCGATGGCACCACCGTGGCGATGGTCAGGGCGAGCAGCGCGATCGCCGGGAGAAGACTGCGCGGGGACATGGCCAACCTCCCGTTCAGGAGCACCGAGCCATGATGCAGCATCCCGGATGCGGCGCGGCCCCGCGGGGGCCGCGAGGACGGCGGTCTTGATAACAGAAATTCAATCCGGCCGCGAGGGTCTCGCGGGGTGATTCCGGCCGCCGGACATCATCGCCTTCGCGGCGGTGGTCACCGCCGCCCTCGCCGCGCAGGAAGGCGAGGTCGGTCGGGGTCGGCGGGGTCGAATCACTCGTGTTCGAAGAGGCGTCCCGGCTGCGCGAGCGAGGCCAGGGGCACCACCTCGACGCGCTCGTCGAGCGGGTAGCGGGTCGGGCCGGGATAGATGATGGCGACGCGGTGGAGTCCGAGGTCGTCCCGGGCGATGCGGATCGATCGCGTGAGCTTCGGCGCGTCCGCCCGCTTGCACTCCACGCCCAGCAGGCGGTCGCCGCGGCGCAGGATGAGGTCGATCTCCGCACCCTGGTGCGTGGCCCAGAACCAGGCCTCGTCGTACCACTCGGACGCGAGGACCTGCTCGATGACGAATCCCTCCCACGAGGCGCCGAGCCTGGGATGTTCCAGGAGCGCCTTCTCGGACTCGACTCCCAGCAGCAGGTGGAGCAGGCCGCTGTCCCGCACGTAGATCTTTGGCGACCGGACCTGCCGCTTCTCGAGGTTGGCGTGCCAGGGCTGGAGCTGACGGATCACCAGCGCGTCGGTCAGGAGGTCGAGGTAGCGGCGCGCCGTCGCGTTGCTCACGCCCAGGGCACGGGCGGGCTCCGCGGCGTTCCAGGTCTGGCCATGATAATGCGCGACCATGGCCCAGAACCGTCGGAGCGCCGCGGTCGGCACGCGCACGCCCCATTGCGGCAGATCGCGTTCGAGGAGGGTGCGGATGAACTGACGGCGCCAGACGACGCTCTCCTCCTCCGTGCGGGCGAGGAACGCGCGGGGGAAGCCGCCGCGCCGCCAGAGCGTGTCCGCGGCGTCGTCACCGACCTCGGCCAGGGAGAATCCGCCGATGGCGAGGGACTCGACGCGGCCCGCCAGGCTCTCCGAGCTCTGACGCAGGAGATCCCCGGATGCGCTGCCGAGGATCAGGAATCGCGCGGTGCGGTCGGAACGGTCGGCCAGGAATCGGAGCACCGGGAACAGGTCGGGACGGCGCTGGACCTCGTCGATCACCACGAGCCCCTCGAGCGGGCGCAGGGCCGTGAGCGGCTCCTCGAGGCGAGCCAGGCTGACCGGATCCTCCAGGTCGAGGTAGTTGACCGAGTCCTCGGGAACGAGCTGGCGCGCCAGGGTGGTCTTGCCGCTCTGCCGGGGACCGGTCAGGATCACCACCGGATGGCGGTCCAGGGCGGCCTCGATGGCCGAGAGGTGGTGTCGACGGGGGATGAGCATGGGTGGATTTTACCATGAAATTTCGCACCGTCAATTCGTATTTTCATGATAAACGGTTCCGGAGCGGCGATCTGGACCCTCGCCCGGATCTGCCGCGTCACGACGATCATCAGACCATGTCTGGAGGCGCTTGCCTGATGGTCGAGCGGTGGCGTGGATGCCTGATGGCATGAGAGCGTTGACCATGAGCATCTGAAGTGACGGTTCGCGATGTCCAGCACCGGGCGACCCGGACCAGATTGTGACATCGCCACTTCAAGACGAACCCCCGGGGGGAGTCATTCTCTCAAGTCCTTGTCTGTCAGTGAATTGCGAGATCTGAATGCACCCACGGTCTGCGCCAGGATCCTCACCGGTCGCCCCATCCCCCGGTCCCGCCTGCCCCACCGCCTCACCTCACCGCCTCACCTCACCGCACCCCCAGCCGCGACGCCAGTTCGTCCAGCGCCCGTTCGGTGGGGGCGGCGTCGCGGCCGCGGGTCAGGAGGGCGCGGGCCTCGTCGAGGCGGCCGTGGTCCATGAGGGCGACCACGGCCGGGACCACGGTGGCGGCGTCGTCGGCGCCCACCGGGACGGCGCCCGAGGCCAGGGCCAGCGCGCGGTCGAGGTGGCCGGCCTCGCGGTCGGTGGTCAGCAGGAGGGCGCGCTCGGACGGCGTCAGGCGGTCGGGCCACAGCGAGCCCAGCAGGTCCTCCACGGCCTGGCGGTCGCCGGCCGCGGCGTGGGCGCGGGCCAGCGCCAGGCGGGAGTCCGGCGTGGGGTCCAGCTCGAAGCGGCGGGCCACCACCTCGCGCCAGAGCGCGCGCTCGGCCGGTGGCAGGGCGGCCAGCTCGAGGGTGGGGTCGATGGCGGCGTGCTGGTCCAGCAGGCGATCGAGGGCGGCGTGCGGGCCGTGGGGGCCGCCGCGGGCGGTGGTGGTGCCGCGAGCCATGGTGGTGCCGCGGGCATCGTTGGCGCCGGACGCGCCGGTCGTGCCGCCCGCCCCCTCCCCCACCCCCACCAGCGCCGTCAGCCGCGTCTGGGACATGGCCGCCGGGGCCACGCGGATCCGTTGCTCCGTGGCGGCGGCCTGCAGCAGGGTGGCCAGGTGCGGGGGGTGGCCCATCAGCTCGGCGGCGCGGCGGAGGTCGTGCTCGGCG
>JAASSM010000238.1 GCA_021767885.1 bacterium
ACCAGCAGGCCGCGCGAGGCGTGGACCCCGAGGCGATCCAGCGAGACGGTGGCCAGCAGGAACAGCAGCACCAGGAAGGTGATCAGCAGGGCCGCACGGGGGACCTGCAGCAGGTTCAGGCGCGCCAGCAGCAGGCGCACGGCCACGCCGAGGGCCAGGGTGAGCACCAGCAGGCCACCGGAGACCAGCCAGCCCACCTGGGTGACGCAGAACCCGAGCAGCACGGGCAGGAAGACGCCGATGCTGCCGATCCCCACCACCTGCCGCAGGAAGACCACCAGCAGCAGGGCGAAGGGCGCGAGCAGGATGACCGAGAACTGGTCGCGCCGCAGGATGGGCAGGTCGCGAGCCACCGCCGCCGCGTCACCCTCCAGCGCCCAGGCGGCGGGCACCCGGTCCAGGGGCGCGCGGAAGCCGTAGTCGAAGGCCAGGCCGCGCGAGTGGACGATCAGGGGCCGGTCGTCGGTGTAGAGCGGCAGGAAGCTGGCGGGCAGGGCGGCGCGATGACCGTTGAGGGGATCGTAGGGGACCCACTGGTCGCCCAGCTTCACCTCCACCCAGACGTGGCTGGTCCGCTCGCGGGAGGCGTCGCCCAGGATCAGGCCGCCGAGCACCCGGGCATCCAGGCCCACCGTCCTGAGCATCGCCACCATGAGGCGGCTCTTGCCGCCGCAGCTGGCCTCGCCCAGCCGCAGGGCGGTGATCGCGTCGGTGCGGCCGCTGAAGTCCGTCGGCCGCAGCACGTCCAGGTTGTAGCGGTAGATCCGGTCGACCACCTCCACCGGTCCCAGCCCGGCGGCGCGGAGCTGCCGCTGCCAGGCCAGGGGGGACGCGGGCGTGGGCGCCGTGTCCGGCATCGCCGCGATCAGCACCTCCCGCAGGCTCGCCACCACCTCCGGGTGCCGGGCCTGGATCAGGTCGGTGGAGTCGAGGGCCGCGGGCGCCGCGAGCTGGGTCCAGGACAGTCCCGGATCCAGGTCGAAGCGGATGGGCCGGGTGGAGACCCGGGCCGCGTAGGTCACCCGGGCGGGCAGGTCGGCGCGGTCGCCGGCGACGTGCAGCCTGCGGCCGCCATCGCTCTCGCCCATGCGGATCGCGAGGTCCCCGGCGCGGACCTGCTCGTCCTGCAGGCGCAGTCCGCGCGCCTGGCGCGGCACGCAGACCTCGAGCTGGAAGGGCCCCACCGCGTCGCGGATCTCCACGTCCAGCTCGAACGCGTACTCCCGGTCCTGCCCCAGCCGCTGCAGGTCCACCTGGCCGGAGGCCACGCGCCAGCCGCCGATCGCCAGGGCGACCAGCACCAGGAGCCAGAACACGCGGGACGCTGCCATGAGGACCTCGCGCCGAAGACCCGGCCGCAGGGGGTGGCGGAGGCCGGGGCGGGATCTCGGATGACTTAGGACCTCTATTCTACCGTCGGTTCCGGACGCGCGCCATCGGATGCAAGCCCGAGGCCACCGCACGACGGCCGGGCCCCTGGCGTAACGCTCGCGTCACGGTCGCCTCCGAGACTGGTGGTCCATGGCGGGGGCACGCCGCCCCCGCTGGACACCCGTCCCGGGAGGTCGATCATGCCCCGCCCGGCCCCACCCGCCACCCCACGTGCGATGGCCGCCATCCTCGCCGTGATCGTGCTGGTCGGCACCGATTCCGCCATGCTCGCCCGGCGCGCCCTCGCCGCGCCCCCTCCCGAGCCGCTGCTCCTGCATCGCCAGGCCGAGCCGCGCGAGCGGGCCTTCACCATCCTGGTCCCCGAGGGCTGGCAGGTCGAGGGCGGCATCCTGCGCGTCGACCCCGTCACGGTGGGCGGTCCGGCCCAGTCCCTGGAGGCCAAGGTGGACCTCACGCTGCGCCAGGACGCGCCAGGCACGGTGATGCTGCGCCGCTACCCCGACTGGTATGGCATCGACATGCGGCACTCGCCGGCGGGCCAGATGGGGTTCTTCCCGCCCGGCAGCACCTATCAGGGCATGCCGGTGGCCCAGGTGCCCGATCCGCGCTCCTACGTGCTGGAGTGGCTGCTGCCGCAGGTGCGGCCCGCCGCCACGGATCTGCAGGTGGAGGCGGCCGCACCGGTGCCCGGCCTGGTCCGCGCGGCGCGCGAGCGGGTGCGCGCCCTGGCCGTCCCCCTGGACATCCGCTTCGACGGCTGCGTGATCACCGTCACCTACCGCGAGCGGGGGATCCGCTTCCGGGAGCGGTTCGTGGTGCTCATCGAGGATCGCGGCGCCATGGCCGGCGGGCAGTGGGCCAACCGCGAGACCCTGGGGTTCCGCGCGCCGGCGGCGGACTTCGCCGCCTGGGAACCGGTCTTCCAGCTGATCTGCGGCTCGGTCCAGCTCAGCCCGGACTGGATCCGCGGCGAGCTGCGTGGCCAGCAGCAGCGCGTGCAGACCATGCGGGAGGTCGAGCGCCAGGTGCGCGACCTCGACCGCCAGATCCTCGCGCACCAGCGCACCACCAACGCGGAGATCCAGAACGACGCCTTCCTGACGCTCACCGCGCAGGAGGAGTACGTCAACCCGTACACCGGGGAGGTGGAGGTGGGGACCGACCAGCTCGGCCCGCACCGGTGGGTCACCGCGGGGGGCGACGTGCTCTACGCCCCCCGCGAGGAGTTCGACCCCAACACCGATGCGCGCCTGAACCGGACGGACTGGAAGCGGACGCCCGTGCGCGAGCGCGGGCCCTAGCGCGGCGCCACGGTCACCGAGCCGCTGCCGGTGTCGATGAGCATGCGGGCCTCGCCACCGCCCACGCGCAGCTCCAGCTCGCCGCGGCCCTCGCGCACCACCACGCCGCCGGGCATGGCGTGCTCGATGCCGCCGCTGCCGGTGTCCACCGCGATGGTGGCCGAGGCGTCGGCCGGCAGCTGCACCCGCACGCTGCCGCTGCCGGTGTCGATCACGTGCTCGCCACCGGCGAGGCGGACCAGGTCGAGCTCCACGCCGCCGCTGCCGGTGTCGATCTCCACCACGTCGGCCACCACGGCGTGGGCCGTCACCCCGCCGCTGCCGGTGTCGACCAGCAGGTGCGGCGTCTCGGCGCCCTCGATGCGCACCCCGCCGCTACCGGTGTCGACGGTGAGCGTGCCGCCACGGTGGTCGGCCACGCGGACGCTGCCGCTGCCGGTATCGACCAGCAGGTCACCCACCGCGCCGGTCACCGCCACGCCCGCGCTGCCGGTGTCGCAGACCAGCGGGCCGGTGTGGCCGGTCACCTCCACGGGCGCGGCATGGGTGTCCAGCCGCAGGTCGCCGCGGACGTCGGCGGACGCCAGGCGGCCGGCGCCCAGGTAGATGGCCGCCTCGCCGCCTGCGGGCACGCGCACGGTGATGTCGGCCCAGGCCTCCAGGCCCTTGCCGGCGGCCCGGACGTTGATGCGGTCGCTGCCGAACCCGTTGCGGAAGATGTGGGCCACGGTGTTCCAGAAGCCCTCCACCTCGGTGCCGTCGAAGCCGGAGAAGCTCACCTTCCCCTCGCCCAGCGGCGGGTAGACGTAGTCGTGCTGCTCCTCGGGGAACATCACCACCAGCCGGGCGTCCCGGCCCTCGGAGAGGACCACGTCGATCCGATCGGGGTCGGCATCCTGGCCGCGGACGGCCACGTGCACCTCCCACTGGTCGCCCGTGGCGGGCTCGACGGTGATCGCGCCGATGAGGTCGCGGACCTCGAGGCGCTGGGCGGCGAAGGAGAAGTCGCGCTCGAAGCCGGCGCCGTGGGCCAGGCCGGCCACGAGCAGCAGCGAGAACAGCGCGAGCGAGAACTTGCGGGGCATGGGGTCGCCTCCCGGAGAGGGGTCACGCAGGAGCCGGGGCGCAGCTCACCGGCTCCTACGCAGCGGACCGCGGCAGGTTACACCGGTCCCTGTCACGCCCGCCACGCCCATTCCGTACTCCTCCCACCAAGACGCTGGGATTACCGCCGGATCAGGACGGCCCGGCCACGGCAAGCCTCCCGACGCCTGCCGACTCGCCCCGAGACCTGGAGGACCCGATGATGACCACCCGCACGCCCATCCTGCTGCTCGCCCTGCTCGCGGCCGTCGCCCTGGCCGCCGGCGGCTGCTCCGACGACCGCTCCCATCCCACCAGCGCGGCGGCCGACAAGTCCGCCGGCGCCCGCACCCCCGACAACGGCCAGCGCAACGGCGGCGCGGTGGTGGTGGCCAACCGCGGCAGCGGCACCATCACCGTGCTCGACGCCCGCACCGCCGCGATCGCCGGCACGTACGCCCTGCCCCAGGAGGCCGGCGACGCCACGCCCGAGCCCATGTACGTCTCCCACTCCGGCCGCGCCGGCCACGTCTTCGTGGGCGACCGCGCCAACGACCGCGTGGCCGTGTTCGATTCGCGCACCTTCGAGGTGATCGGCACCGTGCCCGCCGGCGCCGGCGTCTTCCACCAGTGGTGCAGCCCCAAGGGCGATCAGCTCTGGGTCAACAACGACATCGACGACACCATCACCGTCATCGACCCCCTCGCGCTCACGGTGATCACCACCATCGACGTGCCCGCCGACCTGGTGGCCATGGGCGGCAAGCCCCACGACGTGGTCCTCGACCACCGCAGCCGCTGGGCCTACGTCACCGTCCTGGGCGTCGACGGCCCCAGCGACTA
>JAASSM010000239.1 GCA_021767885.1 bacterium
CCGGGGGCGCATCGCCGCGCGTGGGTCTACACTGAGCGCGTGGCCGCCGGCCACGTCCTGGGGCCGGCCAGCCGGACCGCAGGATCCACGCCCGACGCGATTCCAGCCCCGGAGCCCCGCCATGACCGATCCCGATCCCGCACCCGCCGACCCGCGCCCGCGTCGCACCCTCGCCAGCAACCTCATCGGCCTGGCCGGCTGGATGCTCGCCGCCCTGGCCACCGGCGCCATCGGCGCCATCGCCTCGGTGAACGCCAGCGCGTTCTACGCGTCCCTCGACCGTCCCGGCTGGGCGCCGCCGGGCTGGCTCTTCGGCCCGGTGTGGACCGTGCTCTACGTGCTCATGGGCCTGGCCGCCTGGCTGGTGTGGCAGCGCGCCGGCTGGCGCGGCGCCCGCCCCGCGCTGGGGCTCTTCCTGGTGCAGCTGGTCTTCAACGCCCTGTGGAGCTGGATCTTCTTCGTCTGGCGACTGGGCGCGGTGGCCTTCTTCGAGGTGCTCCTGCTGCTCGGCCTGATCGTGGCCACGGTGGTGGCGTTCTGGCGGATCCATCGCCTGGCCGCGGCGCTGCTGATGCCCTACCTGGCGTGGGTGAGCTTCGCGTCGGCGCTCACCTGGGCGGTGTGGCGGCGCAATCCGGGCCTGCTCTGAGTGGGCGCCGCCGGTTTGCCGGTCCGCCGGGTGGCTGCCCGCGGCCTCGCGGCCCCGTTGCCCCGCCGACCCGCGGCCCTGCGGCCCCGCTACCCCGCCGACCCGGTTGACACGCGCTCGCAGACCGGGCATGATGACTCCGTAATACGAATTATCCGATCGTAACACGGAGAACGCATGGCGAACCGCGCCGTCCTCTCGCTCCGCAACCGCCACGCCGGCGCGCTGACCGCCTCCCTCGCCACCGGCCCGGCCACGCCCCGGGTGCCGGATCTCGCGGCGGCGGCCGCGGCGGCCGCGGTGGTCGCGTTGGCCCTGCTGGCCGCCGCGACGGCCCATGCCCATGGCGTCAGCCACCGCACCGAGCGCGCCCACGCCGTCGCCGTCGCCTTCACCTACGCCGACGGCACCCCCATCGCCTTCGCCGACTTCCAGGTCCACGGCCCGGCCGATCCTCGCCCCGCCGCCGCCGGCCTGACCGACCGTGCCGGCCGCGCCATCTTCCTGCCCGACCGCCCCGGCCGCTGGACCGTCCGCGTGACCACCGCCGACGGCCACGGCAAGACGGTGGAACTGGACCTCAGCGGGGACGACCTCGCCGCCCTCGCTGCCGGCTCCGCCCGGGCCGCCGCGACCGCCGGCTCCGCCGCAGGCGCCGGATCCGCCGCGGGCCCCCCGGGGGGCACCGCGGTCCGGGACGCCGCCGGCCCCGACCGCTGGCTCCGTGCCCTGCTCGGCGTGGGCCTGATCCTGCTGATCGCCGGGATCCTGTCGGCCGTGCTCCGCCGGGCCGGCAGCCGCGCCACTGCCGGCCGCCGCACACCGCCCGCCACCGACTGACCGCCGCCCGCGCCAGGAGCTCCATCGTGCACGTCCCCGACGGCTTCTTCGCCCCGCAGACCTGGCTCCCGGCCGCCGGCATCGCCGGCGCGGGCTGGGCCTGGTCGCTGCGCCGGCTGCGCCGGGCCCTGAGCGCCCGCATCGTCCCGGTCCTGGGCGTGACCACCGCCTGCTGCTTCGGCCTGATGCTCATCAGCGTCCCGCTGCCGCTGGGCGGCGCCTCGGTCCATGCCACCGGCGTGGCGGTGCTGGCCCTGCGCTTCGGCGTGCCCATCGCCTTCCTGGCCATCTCCCTGGTGCTGGCCTTGCAGGCGCTCCTGCTGGGCGACGGCGGCATCACCAGCCTGCCAGTGACCGCCCTCGCGCTGGGCCTGGCCGCGCCCGTGGTCGCCGTCCTGGCCGCCCGCCTGCGGCGCCCGCTGGGCGTCACGGCCGCCCGCTTCGCCGCCGGCTGGCTGGCCGTGATGACCGCCGCCCTGATCACCGGCCTGCTCCTGGGCCTGCAGCCGCACCTGGCCCGCGACGCCGCCGGCGACCCGCTCTACTTCCCCTTCGGCTGGGCCACCGTCCTGCCGGCAGTGCTGTTGCCCCATGCCGCCCTCGGCGTCCTCGAGGGCGTGCTCACGGTGATCGCCCTGCGCGGCCTGGACCGGGAGGCGCCCGCGCCATGACCGCGCTCCGCGCCGACACCCCTGCCCCCCGAAGCCGCGCCCCCCGGGGGACCCGCCGCCTGCTCGCCCTCTACGGCGCGTTCGTCCTGCTGGTCTCGCTCGTGCACGACCCCGGCCTGCTCGCCACCGCCCTGGCCGGCGTCCTGCTGCTCGCCGGCCGCGACGCCGGCTGGGTCCTGCGCCGCGCCGCCCTGGCGGTGGCCGTCTTCACCGGCGTGGTCGCCGGCGCCTGGGTGCTGACCAGCCTCTGGCGCGGGGACGACCCCTGGCCCTGGGCCCTGCGCACGGTCCTGCGCGTCCTCGCCCTGACCAGCGCCACCCTGCTGCTCGGCCGCCGCGTGCGCCTGCTCGACCTCGCGGCCGGATCGCGCACCCTGCAGACGGTGCTCGTGCTGGTGCTCGCCCAGATGACCACCCTGCGCCGCACCCTGCGCGACGCGCGCCTCGCCCTGCAGAGCCGCTCCCTGGTGCGGCCCGGCCCGCGGGTGCTCCTGCGCCATGCCGGCGCCTCCGGTGGCAGCCTGCTGCGCAAGGCCCGCCACGATCTGACCCGCACCACCGAGGCCATGGCCTCGCGGGGGTACTTCCTCGATGCTGATCCGGACTGAGGCGCTCACCCACCATTACGACGGTCGCCCCGCGCTGCGCGGGGTGGACCTCGCGGTCGCGCGCGGCGAGCGCGTGGTGCTGCTGGGCAGCAACGGCTCGGGCAAGTCCACCCTGCTCAAGCTCCTCGACGGCCTCTTCCCGCCCGACGCGGGCGCGGTCTTCTACGACGGCCGCCGCCTCGACCGCACCGCCCTGGGCGACCGCGCCTTCCACCGCCGCTTCCGCCGCGAGGTGGTCCTGCTGTTCCAGGAGCCCGACGCCATGCTCTTCCATCCCACGGTGGCCGAGGAGCTCGGCTTCGGACCCCGGCAGCTCGAGCTCGACGCCCCCGACGACCGCGCCCGCCTCTGGGCCGAGCGCACCGGCGTCGCCCACCTCTGGGACCGCCCGCCCACCGACCTCAGCCGCGGCGAGAAGCAGCGCGTGGCGCTCACCGCCCTGCTGGTGCTCGAGCCGCGGGTCCTGCTCCTGGACGAGCCCACCGCCGCCCTCGACCCGCGCTCCACCGGCTGGCTGGTGGACCTGCTGCAGGACCTGGACGTCACCACCGTGACCGCCACCCACAACCTCTCGCTGGCCCCGGAGCTGGGCCATCGCGCCGTGGTCCTGGGGGAGGACCACACCGTCCTGCACGACGGCCCCCTGGCCGGCCTGCGCGAGGACCTCGACCTGCTGCGCCGCGCCAACCTCGTGCATCGCCACCGGCACCGCCATGGACCGCACCAGCACAGCCACGACCACGTCCACGACTGGGACTGACGCCATGACCGATCCCGCCATCCGCTTCACCGTCTCGCTGCCGCGGCCGCTGCTCGACGAGCTGGACGCCCGCATCACCCACCGCGGCTACGCCTCGCGCTCGGAGCTGGTGCGCGACCTGATCCGCAAGGAGCTGGCCGCCGACCGCTGGCGCGCCGGCACCGAGGAGATGGTGGGCGTCCTGTCCATCACCTACGACCACCACCGGCGCGGCCTGGTCGACCGCCTGCACGCCATCCAGCACCACCGCTACGTCCACGTGCTCTGCACCCAGCACGTGCACGTCGATCACCACACCTGCCTGGAGACCATCGTCCTGCGCGGCCTGCCGGCCGAGATCGAGCAGCTGGCCCTGGAGATCGGAGGCCAGAAGGGCGTCCAGCAGGCGGAGCTGGTGCGCATGGGGGTCGGGGCGTGAGGGGGTGGCCGCCAGCCTGGCCGGCGGCCTGGCCGTCGGCCTGGCCGTCGGCGAGGTCGCGCCGACGCGAGGGGCTGGCGTCCGCCCGTGAGGCCGGGCCACGGACCGCGAGCGACGGAGAAGGGCCGGTCTGCTCACTCCGGGGGCCAGCCGCGCCCGGCCGCGCGAATCCGGGATTCGCGAGTCCGCTGGTGGCCACTTCGCCGGCCTCCGAACTCGAACGACGTGATCGCGTGGCAAGATCTTCCCGGATCAGGCGCGATCCGGGGCGTCGGGAGCCGGAACCTGCGGTTCGCATCCTCGATGTCATGCGAGGCCATGATGAAGGATGGTCACCTAGGACCGCAGCGCAGCGTTTCAAGGATCAAATCTATCAGAATTTTGACCCCAGGTACCGCTGAGGTCCACCAGCGGTGTACCTGGGCGAAACATTGACGAAATATTCATCCCGGTTCCGTGATATAGCCGGTCCACAGCGCGCGGCGCCCGGCGCGCCCTTACCCTCTGCACTCCAGCCCCCTGCACTCCAGCCCCCTGCGCTCCAGCGTGCCACATTCCAGCCCGCCACACTCCAGCGCCCCGCACTCTCGCCCGCCACGCTCCGCCCGCCGCACCGCTGACGGCTGCGCTGCGGCATCCTCGCCCACGGGTTC
>JAASSM010000240.1 GCA_021767885.1 bacterium
AGGGCGCGCCGGGATCCACCGCCTCCATTCGCCAGGCCACCGCGCCGGTGTTGCGCAGCTGCACGAACGCCGCCTGGGCGCTGGGCAGCGCGGCCGCCGCGGCGGCCACGTCCACGCGGCCGGCGCCGGTGTCATTGTCGCGACCAGGAAGGCCCAGGTCCACGGCGGTCTCTCCCAGCGTACGCGACAGCTCCGCCGGGGTCAGCGCCGGATTGGCCTGCAGCAGCATGGCGGCGCAGCCGGCCACCAGGGGCGTGGCCATGCTGGTGCCGCTGTAGGCAGCATACCCGCCGCCGCCCACGGTGGAGACCACCGCGGCGCCGGGGGCGGCGAGGTCCGGCTTGGTCAGGCCGGGCGGGTGGGGGTAGTCGTCGTGGCCTGCGTCGCCGGCGACGTCCCAGCTGGTGGGCCCGCGGCTGGAGGACGACCACACGCCGCCCGCCTCGGTGAGCGCGCCGATGGTGATGGCGGCGCTGCGACCGTCGAGCACGGCGGGATCGTCAGGGTCGCCGGGATCGCCGCCGGCGAACCACGGATCGGGCGCGTCGCCCGGCGAGGAGATGTCCCGCGGGATGGGCACGTGGCCGCCGGCGTTGTCGCCGTTGCCCGCGGCCACCAGCCAGGGCACGCCCATCGCGAGCATCACCTCGGCATTGCCGCGGTTGGCCGAGCGCAGGGCGTCGCCGGCGTCGGTCCAGCCCGCGCTGGTGGAGACGAGGTGGCAGCCCTGATCGAGGCAGAACTGCAGGGCCTCGACCAGGTCCTCGTAGTAGCCGGGGACGCAGCGCGTCACGAGCAGGCGGGCGCCGGGCGCGGCGCCCGTGCTCGCGCCCACCACCAGGCCGGCGGTGTGGGTGCCGTGCCAGAAGCCGCCCTCGCCGGGGTCGTAGGGGTCCAGGTCCTCGTCGAGGAAGTCGTAGCCGTGGTGGGGATAGGCCGCACCGCCGTCCCACAGACGGCCGGCGAGGTCGGGATGATCCCAGGCCACGCCGCTGTCGGTGTGGCCCACCAGGACGCCCGTGCCATCGAGGCCGGCGGCGCGGGCCTCGGGGACGCGGAGCGCGAGGAGGGGCCAGGCGTCACGGGAGGCGTCACGGGAGGCGTCACGGCCAGCGTCACGGCCAGCGTCGGGGTCGACGTCACGGTCGCTGGCCAGGGCGAGCGGGGCGGCGCCCTGCGGGGAAGCCGCGAGCGGGGCGGCGCCCTGCGGGGAAGCCGCGAGCGGGGCGGCCGCGAGCGGGGCGACCGCCTGCGGGAGAGCCCCCCGGGGGGCCCCCGAGGCGCGGTGGCCATCCGGGATCAGGCCGGCGAGCGGCGGGCCGGAAGCGGCCCGTGCGCCTGCGGCCAGCGGCCGGCTGAGCTGGTCGTCCAGCCAGAGGCGCGCCACGCCGGGTGTGGCGGCCAGGTCGGCCACCGCGGCTGGCGTCAGTTCGCCCACCAGCTCGCCGGACAGCCAGAGCGCGCGCAGCGGGGCGCGGACCGCGGCGCCGAGCCGGGCGCGGACGGCGTCCGCATGGTCGCGCAGCGCGGCGAGGGCCTCCTCGCGTGGCGCGGCGGCCAGCCAGGCGGGATCCACCCGGGTGTCGGGGGCGACCACCACGCGCAGGCGGTCGCCGGCGGCGGACCGTGCGAGGGCGGCGGCCAGGCGCGGCGCGATGATGGGGGCATCGCCTCCCGCACCGCCCCCCCGCGCCACCGTCCGCGGCGCCCCCGCCGCCACCGGCGCCTCGGCGTGGAACGTCAGGCTGGGCGGATCCAGCGCCAGCGACGGCGAGCCCGCCGGCACCCACACCTCGAGGTCCAGCCGGTTGTCGGTCTCGTCGCTCTCGGCGACGCGCCCGGCGGGATCGATGCGCAGGCTCAGCACGTGCGCCCCGGCGTCCAGCACCAGCGGCACGTCCTCCGCGGTGGTGAACGTGGCGAGCGGCAGGCCATCGGCGAGGGTCCAGCTGCCGACCACGTCGTCATCGAGCCGGAGTTCCACCGCGAACGGCCCGGCCGCATCGGTGAGGCCCAGGTTCACCACCGCCAGGCTCGCGTATGCCGTCAGACCCGGCGCCAGCGGGCCGGTGGCACGCACGCCGGGCTCGAGGTTGATCACCAGGGGCGACTCCCAGCCCTCGGGCGCATGGGGCGCCAGGTTGGCCGCCAGGGCGCGCTCGCTGGCGTAGACGTTGAAGCCGCCGGTCTGGAAGTCGCGCCGGTCGCTCCAGGCGGCCTGCAGGCCGTCGGCGTGGACGGCGCCCGCCGCGGCGCGGAACTGGGGCACCACCATGGGCTGGTCGGTGACGAACTCGGTACGGCCCCACAGGGCGGGGTCGCCCCCCAGGGGCGCCTGGCGCGCGGCGAGGTGGAACTCGTCGCCACCGGCCGGCGCCTCCAGCCACCAGCAGCCCACCACCCCGTCGCGGGAGGCGAGCACCGGGCCCACGCTCTCGGTCAGGGTGGCCTGCATGGCGTAGGGGCCGTCGGCGGTGGCCAGGCCGTCCCGGGAGACGGCGTACATGATGTCGCCGTCCACGTTGCCCAGGCCGTCGTCCCAGTCGAGCTGCCAGGCCAGGTAGACGCCCTGCGCATCGGCGGCCACGGACGGGAAGCCGCAGGACATGGGCGTGCTCGCGGAGAGGTCGAGGTA
This sequence comes from bacterium, assembly GCA_021767885.1. Next base: position 2,636 of record JAASSM010000240.1, read on the forward strand.
CTGGACGAAGCTGCCGCTGAGCGCGTCGGCCGCGGCCAGGATACGGGTGCGGCCGGTGTAGGGATCCTGCTCGCCGTTGACCATGAAGACCGTGGCGCCCTGCAGGGCCACGTCCGGCCAGAGGTCCGGGTGGCCATCGGGCTCGAGGTACTGGTAGCTGACGGTCTGGCCGCCGCTGGTGGAATACAGCCACAGCAGCGTGTACTCGGCCTGGTACCAGTTCCAGTTCACCGTGTACCAGGAGCAGGCGATGAACACGCGGGCGTAGTCGCCGCTGCCGCTGACGGCGATGGAGGGCACGGCCACCGGCTCGCCCACGGTGAAGACCCGGGCGAAGGCCCAGTTCTGCACGTCCTCCGGGCCGGCGGAGCGGGCGCGCACCAGGGCGCCGTCGGCCCGCGCCCAGACCACGTGCAGGTAGCCGGCCTGGTCGATGGCCAGGTCGGGCTGGTACTCGTCCAGGCTGGAGGGGTGCAGCTCGCGCTGCTGCCAGGTGGCGCCGCCGTCGGTGCTCCAGCCGAGGTGGATGTCGCGGTCGCTGCCGCCGAGGTCGGTGGCCTCCCAGACGCCGAAGAGGTGGCCGGTGGCCGGGCTGGCGGCCAGGGCGAGGTGCTGGTCGTTCATGCCGGTGGGGTCGGCCAGCAGGTGCGGCGGGGACCAGGGAGCGGCGCGGCCGGTGGCCGCGATGCCCGGCGATCCGGCGGTGGCCGCCACCGGGCCGGCGGCGCGCACCGACCACCGGTCCGGCGGCGGATCCGGCAGGGCGCGGATGCCCGGCGCATCGGCGAGGGGCTGGTCCCGGAAGCGCGATCCCGCGGCGGACGACCGTGCCGCGCCCGTCACCCGCCGGGTCGTGGCCGGCGTCATGGTTCGTGGGGCCGGGTGACGCGCCGGGAGACCGACCCGCGATCCGGACGGGCCCACCAGCGACGCCGACGGCGGGTCCGCCGGCCCGGCCGGGGCCCCGGCAGAGCGCGGCCCCACGGGCACCGACAGGGTGCCCAGCAGGACCAGCAGCAGACCGGCAGCCACGATGATGCTCGACAGACGACCTCGCATGGGCGAACGCTCCGGGCTCGGGAGTCCTCGGGGTCTTCCGTTCACCCTATCGGCGGCCACGGGCGGGAATTGACGGCGGGTTCGGTCAAGCGGAATCGGTCACGCCCAGCTCGCGCCCCACGGCCGCGACCAGCTCGGCCAGCGGGACCGGCTTCGGCAGGAAGGCGCGGATGCCCAGCTCCGCGACGTCCTCCTCGCGGAGGCTGGCGCTGTAGCCGGAGCAGATGATCACCGGCAGGTCCGCACGGACGGCGAGCAGCTCGCGGGCCAGGTCCATGCCCGTCAGCTCGGGCATGGTCTGGTCGGTGATCACCAGATCGATGGCGGCGGGGTCGTCGCAGAAGGCGGCCAGGGCCTCCTGCGGGTCCTGGAACGGCCGCACGCGGTAGCCGCGCCGCTCCAGGGCCGTGGTGGCGAGGCGCAGGATGGGCTCCTCGTCCTCCACCACCATGATGGTGAGCGGGTCGCGCGCCTCGCGCACCGGGCGCGCCGCCCCGGGGGCCTGCGGCTGCCGGGACGGACCCGTCGAGGGCGGCGCGGCGGCCACGGCCTCCTGCCCGGACACCACCGCGGGCTCGCCCGGCGCGGCCGGCAGGTCCACCTGGACGGTGGTGCCCACCTCCGGCTGGGAGCGCACGTCCAGGCGTCCGCCCAGCGAGGAGACGATGCCGTGGACGATGGACAGGCCCATGCCCGTGCCCACCCCGGCGGGCTTGGTGGTGAAGTAGGGCTCGCAGCACCGGGCGGCCACGTCCGGCGTCATGCCACGGCCGCTGTCCCGGACCGTCAGGCAGACGGTGCGATCCACCGGACCGCCGGCGCCCTCGCCGGCGCCCTCACCGGCGCCCCCGTCGGCCCCTCCGACGGCCCGCTCGCGCGGCTCGAGCCGGATCTCCAGGCGACC
>JAASSM010000241.1 GCA_021767885.1 bacterium
CCGCCGGGCTCACCGGTGATCCCCTCCGGCACCCCATCGGGACCCACACCCCGCCCCACCCGGCCCCACCACGACCCCCACCGGCGCCAGACGCCGTTTTCTGGCAGCTGCTGGCCATCCGGGGCGGCTCCGCACTTTTCTCGAAAATGGGGATTGACACCATCCGTGGGGTGCGGCTATGGTTCGGTGTGTCCAGGTGGTGAGAGATGGGGAAAAATGGTGAAATCAAGGACGACGGAGCCATGATCCCCGGCCGAGGTGACGATCGTGAAGCGGCGAGCGGGAGCCGGAGACGGTGAGTGACCAGCGGCAAGACAGCGCCCCCGACGCTCGGGACCCCCTCCTGTACGGGTCCTACGAGCGTGCCCTGGACAGCAAGGGGCGCTTCAACGTGCCGTTCCGGTTCCGCAAGAAGGATCTGGCGCCGGAGGAGGAGCCTCCCCGCTTCATGGTCACCGAGGACCCCCAGGGCGTGGTCAGCCTGATGACCTGCAGCCAGTACGAGGAATCGCTGGAGCGGACCAAGCAGCTGGGCCGCGGCCGCGAGCTGTGGAACTTCCTGCGCTGGCTGGCCACCCATTCGCAGGAGGTCCAGATGGACGGCCAGGGGCGCGTGGCGGTGCCGCAGCGCTACCTGGACCGCATCGGCGCCCGCAAGCGCCTGCTGGTGCTGGGCGTGGGCGACCGCATGGAACTGTGGGAGCCGGGCCGCTACGACGCCGTCCAGACCGCGTCGGGCAGCCCGACCGAGGAGTTCTTCGAGGAGTTCTTCCAGTAGCCGACGGGCCGCTCACGGAGGAGCGGCAGACCGGGAAAGGAGTCCACCGATGCCGTGCGAGGGGATCCGCCAGCCAGCAGCCATCGCGGCGCCCGCACCCGCGCTCGAGATCCGCACCGCCGTCCGCGGCCGGACCGTGCGGGTCCACCTCGCCGGCATCCTGGATCGCCAGGGCGTGCCACGCCTCATCCAGGAGGTGCAGGCGGCGCTGCCGGGGCCCGGCTGCCTGGTGATCCTCGACGGAGCCGGGCTGGTCCACCTGGACTACCGCTGCGTCGGCATGCTGGTGCGGTGGAGCCGGACGCTGCGCTCCTGGCAGCAGCGCGTCTGTCTCGACCGCTGGAGCGAGTACCTCACTGCCATCCTGGCCGTCGAGGACTGGGATGGCGAGTTCGCCGATCGGTCGCGGTCCGCCGCGGCCGGCGCACGCTGGGAGATCACCCGCACCGTCCAGGTGCCATGATGGACCGACCGCACGTTCCGGTGCTCAGGGACGAGATCCTCGGCTTCCTGGAGCCGGGGCCGGGACGGCGGATCGTCGACGGGACCTTCGGGTTCGGCGGCCACGGCGAGGCGCTGCTGGCGGCCGGCGCGGAGGTGCTCGGTCTGGACCTGGACCAGGAGGCGGTCGCGGCCTGCAGAAGGATCTCGACCGACCGCCCCCGTCTCTCCTGCCAGCAGCGCAGTTTCCGCGAGCTGCCCGCCGCGCTCGTGGCCGCTGGCTGGGAGCGGTGCGACGGGCTGCTGCTGGATCTGGGGGTCAGCTCCCGGCAGCTGGACGACCCCGCCAAGGGGTTCAGCTACCGCAGCACCGGCCCGCTGGATCTGCGATTCCGGCAGGATCGTGGCCGGACGGCCAGCGAGTTCATCGCGCAGGCGGACGAGACGGAGCTCGTCCGCGTCCTGCGCGACCTCGGCGAGGAGCGGGGGGCGCGGCCGCTGGCCCGCGCCATCAAGGCGGCACACCGGGCGCAACCCCTGCGCACCACCGCTCAGCTGGCCGACGCGGTGACCGCGGCCCTGCCCGCGGGCGCTCCGGTCAACGCCATCCTCAGCCGGGTGTTCCAGGCCCTGCGCATCGCGGTCAACGACGAGCTGGGGGCCCTGGCCGAGGTCCTCGAGCAGGTCCCGGGCGCCCTGGCCCCGGGCGGCCGCGTGGCCGTGATCGCCTATCACTCCCTGGAGGACCGCCTGGTCAAGCGCTGGATCGACCGCGAGCGCCGGGATTGCCTGTGCCCTCCCGAGCTGCCGGTGTGCCGCTGCGGCCATCGGGCCACCATGCGGCCGGTGACCCGCGGCGCGGTCACCGCCACGGCGGACGAGGTGCGTCGCAACCCCCGGGCCCGGAGCGCCAGGCTGCGCGTGGCCGAGGCCCTGCCTGCCGACGGAAGGAGCGCGCGGTGACCGGATGGACCCTCGCCGGCGGCCGACCCGCCGCCGCCATGGCCAGCCGCCGCGGCGGCGAACGGCACCGGCCCCTGTGGCTCGCGGCCGGCGCCCTCGCCGTGACGCTGCTGCTGCTGACGGCGATCCAGCTCGGCAACTCGGTGACCGAGCTGCGCCGCGAGATCCAGGATCTCTCCCTGCAGCAGGAGAACCTGGTCGCGCGCCACGCCGCGCTCTCGCTGCAGTGGAACCGGGCCACCTCGCGCCAGGTGGTCATGACGCGGGCCGCCGGCGAACTGGGCCTGGTCAGCCCCGACGACCCCGGCATCCTGATGATCACCCGGCACGAGCCCGCCCGGGGTGACGGGAGCGGGGACTGGCGCCGCCGCCTGCACCTCGACGACGCCGTGCCCACCGCCCTGGCCGGAGCCGTGCGGCCGTGACCGGCGGGGTGGCCGGGCGGCTGCTGGCCCTCAAGGTCCTGGGCCTGCTGGCGGGCCTGGTGCTCACCGCCCGTCTGGTCCAGGTCCAGGTGGTCGACCATGCCATCCACCGTGACGCGGCCGCCCGCCAGTGGTTGCAGTCGCAGACCATCACACCGCGGCGGGGCGACCTCCATGATCGCCAGGGCCGTCCCCTCGCCCTGACCGTCAACGCCTTCCGCGTCGGCGTGGCCGGATCGCTGGTGCGCGATGCGGAGGCGCTGAGCGCGGCTCTGTCGTCCGCGCTGGGGACGCCCCCGGCCACCATCGCCCGGGCCATCGCCGGAGCCGGCGACCGGCACGTGGTCCTGGCCCGGGAGGCCCTCCTCGATCCGGCCAGCCAGCGCCGCCTGCAGCGGTTCCCCGCGGTGACCATCACCGCCCAGCCGGGCCGGGTGTATCCCCTGGACGGGGTGGCGGCCTCGCTCATCGGATTCGCCCGGCAGGACCCCGACAGCACGCTACACCGCACGGGCCTGGAGCTGGGGCTGGACCACCTGCTGACCGGGACGCCGGGCCGGGCGCTGCGTGTGCGCTCGGCGCGGGCCGGGCGCGATCACGGGCTGGTGGAGGTCGAACCGGTCCGCGACGGCGCGGACGTGGTGCTGACCCTCGACGCGGACCTGCAGGAGATCTGCGAGACCCGCCTGGCCGAGGCGGTGGCCGATGCGCGGGCCCGGGCCGGCTCGGTGCTGATCCTCGATCCCGATGGTGGCGACATCCTGGCCGCGGCGAGCTGGCCGCTGGTGCGCACCCGCGAGGCTCCGGTGCGCGAGGCGGCGGCCTGGGTCGACCGCAACGTCACCAAGTCCTACGAGCCGGGATCGGTGTTCAAGCTGTTCACGGCGGCCGCGCTGCTGGCGGCCGGCGCCATCGACACCGCCACGGTGATCGATTGCAGCGACCGTCAGTTCGATGGCTTCTCGCTGTCCGAGGCCGCCGGTCACCGCTTCGGCCGGCTGGACTTCCTGGAGGCCTTCGCCCGCTCGAGCAACGTCTGGTTCGCCCGCGCCGTGGGCAACCTCGCCCCGCGCGAGCACCACCGCGCGCTGCTGGATTTCGGCTTCGGCCGTGGCACCGGCGTGGCCTATCCCGGCGAGAGCGACGGGATCCTGGCGCCGCCGGAGGCGTGGTCGTCCCGGACCCAGGAGACGCTGGCCATCGGGCAGGAGGTGGCGGTCACCCCGCTGCAGCTGGGCCTGGCGGTGGCGGCGGTGGCCAACGGCGGCACCCTGTACGCGCCGCGGCTGTGGCAGGCGGCTCACGGACCGGACGGCGAGGTCGTGGCGGAGAATCCGCCCCGGGCGCTGCGGCGCGTGATGCCGACCGGCCTGGACGCCATCCTGCGCCTGGCGCTGCGGCGCGTCGTGGCCGACGGCACGGGCGCCGTGGTGGAGCGGCCGTGGGTGGCCATCGGCGGCAAGACCGGGACGGCGCAGAAGGCGGTGCCAGGACGGGGGTACCGCGACGGCCTGCACAGCGCCACCTTCGTGGGCATGCTCCCGCTGGAGGATCCCCGGCTGGTGATCGTCACCGTCCTGGACGAGCCCCAGGGCATCAAGCACTACGCCTCCCAGAGCGCCGCGCCGCTCTTCGGCGCGGTGGTGGACGACATCCGCCGCACCACGGACTGGCTCACCCACGTCGACCGCACCGGCCAGCCGGTGGTGGTGGCGCCGCCGGCGGCCGGGGCGCCGGTGCCCGACGTGCTCTTCCTGGGGCACGACCATGCCGCGCGGCGGCTCGCGCGGGCCGGATTCTCCGTGGAGGGGACCGGCTCCGCGGGAGTGGTGGTGGCCCAGGTGCCGGCCCCGGGCACGCGTCTGGCGGCCGGCGCGACGGTCCAGCTCACCGTGCAGACGCGGGGTGCGCGAGAGCAGCTCTGCCCCGACCTGCACGGCCTGAGCAACCGCCAGGCCCAGACCGTGGCCGCACGGCTGGGGC
>JAASSM010000242.1 GCA_021767885.1 bacterium
GCCCGCGTAGATGGTGCCGTCGGGCGCGACGTCCACGCTGTAGGCCGAGTCGCCGGTCAGCGGGACCTTGCGCCAGCGGACGCCGTCGAACTCGAGGATGCCCGCCATGTTGGCCACGTAGATCAGCCCATCGGGCGCCTGGGCCACGTCCCAGCTCTGGGAGAGGCCGGCGATCTCGGTGGGCGTGTGGTCCGCCAGCAGCGGCACGCCCGCGCCCGCCAGGGGCGAGGCCTCGGCCGCGAGGGCGGTGGAGGGGGCCGAGAGGACGAACAGGACGGAGACGAGCAGGCAGACGCGCAAGATGTCGACCATCCGGGGAGGGACGTGCAAGAGGGCCCGTTCCCCTGAGATCGGCACAGCACGGGAAAACTGTAGCCCCGTCCGCTAGCGGCGGTCGATGCGATCGGCGTGGTCGCCAGCGATCAGCTCGCGCACGTAGTCCTTGGCCAGGAACTCGTGCGGGAAACCGGCGTCCACGGCGCTGGCCGCGTCCAGCCGCGCCCGCTGCGCGGTGGACAGCGACACCTCGCGGCAGCGGAGGTTCTCGGCGAGCTGGTCGGCGGTGCGCGCACCCACCAGGGGGATCATGGCCGCTCCGGGCCGGGTTCGGACCCAGGCCAGGGCCGCCTGGCCAGCGGTGCACTCCAGCTCGGCGGCCACGCCCATCAGCTCGCGGGTGATGGCCTCGCTGCGGTGGTCCACCTGGCCGTCGATGCCCTGGCGGCGCGTGTCCACGGTGCCGGCCGGCCGGCGCTCGCCGGCGCCCCGGCCGAGGTACTTGCCGGTGAGCTGGCCGCCGCCCAGGGACCCCCAGGTGGTCACGGCCAGATCCAGGGCGTCGGCCATGGGCAGCAGGTCGCGCTCGGCAGTGCGCTCCAGCAGGCTGTACTTCAGCTGCACGGCGCAGAACGGCGACCAGCCCCGCTCCCGGGCCAGCGTCACCGCCCGGGCGATCACCCACGCCGGGGTGTCGCTGATGGCGACGTGGAGCACCTTGCCCAGGCGCACCTGGTCGTCCAGGGCCCGCAGGACGCCGCCGAGGTCGCTGAGGCCGTCCCAGGCATGGACGTAGAGCACGTCGACGTGGTCGGTCTGCAGGCGGCGCAGGCTGGCCTCCAGGGACCGGACCAGGCTCTTGCGGTGCATGCCGCCGGCGTTGGGGTCGTCCTTGCGGGTGCTGAGCGTGTACTTGGTGGCGATCACGAAGCGGTCGCGGTCGCCGGCGAGGAAGTCGCCCAGGTAGGCCTCGCTCTGGCCGTCGGTGTAGACGTTGGCCGTGTCGAGGAAGTTGCCGCCGGCGCTGGCGAAGGTCTCCAGCACCCGCTGGCTCTCGCGGCGGTCCGCCCCCGAGCCCCAGGCCTCGCCGAAGGTCATGGTCCCGAGGCAGAGCTCGGAGACGCGCAGACCGCTGGTGCCGAGCAGCTTGTATCGCATGGCGATCTCTCCTAGATTGGCCTGTTCCAGTGCCGAATCCCGGCGCCGCGCGGGCGCCGACAGCCACGAGGACCTGATCATGACCGTCACCGGCCACAAGCTACCGGAGATCCACCTGACCGACACCCTGACCGGCGAGAAGACGCCGCTGCGGACCCTGGTCCCCGGGGAGGTGGGCATCTACTGCTGCGGCCCCACGGTCTACGACATGAGCCACATCGGCCACGCCCGCGCCGCCCTGGCCCCGGACGTGATGGTGCGGTTCCTGCGCGAGCAGGGCTACGCGGTGCGTTACGTGCGCAACGTCACCGACATCGACGACAAGATCATCGCCCGCGCGCAGCGCGATGGCGTGCCCGCGGCGGAGATCGCCGCGCGCTACACCGAGGAGTACCATCGCGATCTCGAGGCGCTGGGCATGGTGCCCCCGGACATCGAGCCCCGGGTCAGCGATCACCTGCCACAGATCATCGCGCTCATCGAGACCCTCATCGCTCGCGGCCTGGCCTACGCCGTGGACGGCGACGTGTACTACCGCGTGCGGCAGTTCGGGCCCTATGGCAAGCTCTCGGGCCGCAGCCGCGAGGAGATGCTCGAGGGCGCCGGCAGCCGCATCGAGGTGGACGCGCGCAAGGAGAGCCCCCTGGACTTCGCGCTCTGGAAGGCGGCCAAACCGGGCGAGCCGGCCTGGGCGAGCCCCTGGGGCGAGGGCCGTCCCGGCTGGCACATCGAGTGCTCCGCCATGAGCTCCACCCATCTGGGCGACACCTTCGACATCCACACCGGTGGCCGTGACCTGATCTTCCCGCACCACGAGAACGAGATCGCCCAGAGCCAGGGGGCCCACGGCGAGCAGACGTTCGCGCGCTACTGGGTGCACAACGGCTTCATCAACTTCGCCGGCGAGAAGATGTCCAAGAGCCTGGGGAACTTCTGGACCATCCGGGAGATCCTCGGCCTCTACCAGGCCGAGGCGCTGCGCTACTTCCTGATGACCGTGCACTACCGTAGCGGCCTGAACTTCGAGGTGGAGGTGCCGTGCCCGGCCTGCGGCTCGGCCCTGGACCAGGCCCAGCAGGAAGCCGGCCGCTGCGGGGCATGCGGCCACGAGGCCGACGCCGAGACGCTCCGCCGCCAGGTGCGGTTCCCCGGCCTGGAGGAGGCCGACGATCGCGTCGCGTACGTCTACGCCACGCTGCAGGGGGCGCGCCAGCTGCTGGCCACGGGCAAGGACGTGCCGGACGCCGGCGAGGTCACCGCGGGTGTGGCCGAGCTCTGGCCGGCCTTCACCGCCGCCATGGCCAACGACTTCAACACGCCGGCCGCTCTCGGCGTGCTGAGCCGACCGCTGCACGAGGTCAACGGTCTGATCGCCTCGGGCAAGGGCGTGGCCCGCGACGTCCGGCGGCGCAGCGTGGCCCGCTTCGTGGCGGAGATGGGGCGGGTCGCCACCGTGCTCGGGCTGTTCGGCGCCGATCCCGACCGGTACCTGGCCGCCCGCCGCGATCGCAAGGCCGCGCGCCTGGGCCTGGACGTGGCCCGCGTGGAGGACCTGGTGGCCGAGCGGACGGCCGCCCGGGCGGCCCGGGACTTCGCCGCGGCGGACCGCCTGCGGGACGACCTCGCCGCCCTGGGCGTGAGCGTCAAGGATGGCCCCGAGGGCTCGACCTGGACGCTCTAGGCGATTTCGCGCCCCGGCGGATTTCCGCTAACCTTTCCGGTCTCGGCGGCCGATACCTGGAGTCGAGGTCGCCAGCGCGCACCCCACGCGACGCTGCGAGCCCGACCTCGGCGGACCCGGTCGAACGAGGCGAGGATGACGCGACGGTTGGTCCCGATCCCGCACGCCCTCGTGCTGGCGATGGTGCTGGCCGCCACCGGTGCGGTGGCGGAGACCGCGCCTGGCGAGCCGTATCTGCCACACACCTTCCGCCACCTGACCATCGAGGACGGGCTGAGCCAGAGCTCGGTCAACTGCATCCTCCAGGATGCCGACGGCTTCGTGTGGCTCGGCACCCAGGACGGGATCAATCGCTACGACGGCCAGGAGTTCCGTGTCTGGAAGACCGATGCCGACGCGGCGCTCACGCTCTCGGACGCCTACGTGACCGCCATGGTGGAGGATCCGGAGGGCAACTTCTGGGTAGGCTCGGAGTACTCGGGCTTCGGGCACTTCGACCGCGCCACCTGGCAGTTCGACGACCTGCACTCCGGTCCCCCTCACGAGCCCGGCGAGACGGGCACCAGCTACGAGGTGCTCGACCTCGCGCTCGGGGCCGATGCCAGCCTGTGGGTGGCCACCCGCTCCCACGGACTGCTGCGCTACCGGCCCGACGACGGCCGGATCACCAGCTGGAGCCGTCGGGGCGGGAACCTGCCCTGTGACGAGATCCTCGCCGTGCGCGTCGACAGCCGCGGCCAGGTCTGGCTGGGCACCGGCGCCGGACCGGTGCGGATCGACCCCGACAGCGGGCGGACCTGGCGTCCCGAGCCCGACACCCCGGGCGGACTGGCGGCGATCTCCAGCCGGGTGAGCGCGATCTGGGAACAGACGGACGGCACCCTCTGGTTCGGCACCGAGCACGGGCTGCTGCGCCATCGTCCCGGGCCGGGCCAGTGGCAGGAGCACCCCTCGCCGCCGGTCGCGTCGGGGCGCGAGATCACCGACATCCATGGCGACCAGCAGGGACAGCTCTGGCTGGCCTGCCCCCAGGTGGGCCTGATGCGTTTCTCCATCGCCACCGGCGACTGGCGGGTCCTGGGCCGCGACCTGGGCATGCGTCAGCGGCTGCAGACGGACAACGTCCGCGAGGTGTTCGTCGATGCCGCCGGGGTGCTCTGGGCCGGCCATGATCTCGGCGTCAGCCTCCTGGACACGCGGGCCAAGCGCTTCCAGCACTTCAATCACCGGGTGGCCGACGGACGCTCGCTCAGCCACAGCACCGTCTGGTCCATCTGCGAGGACCGCCGCGGGGCGGTGTGGGTGGGCACGGAGAACGGTCTGAACCGCCTCGACCCGCGCACCGGCGCCTTCACGCGCCTGCCGGTGGGCGGCGACGATCCCCAGGGGACCAGCACCGCGCGCGTGGTGATGGTGCGCGAGGATCGCCGCGGCGATCTCTGGGTGGCCAACCCCCTCGGCCACC
>JAASSM010000243.1 GCA_021767885.1 bacterium
CCTCGCCGGGCCGCACGTCGGCGAAGAGCGCCAGGATCTTCTCCAGGCGGGAGCGGCGGCGGGGCTGCGGATCCTCGGTCATGGCGCCTCTCTCAGTGGTCCAGGGCGACGATGCGGCCGCTGGCGGCGGCCAGGTAGATGGTGGCCGGCCCCTGCCAGCCCGCCCCCCGGTTCACCTGCCAGGCGATGGCCAGGAAGGGGCGCGCCGCGTCGCAGGCGGACCGGGGCGTCCGGCGCAGATCCAGCTCCAGGCCAGCGGACGGCGTCCATTCGGACCAGGCCCCGCCCTCGCGTGCGGCGTCCACCGGCCGGGCGCGCCAGCGGTACCGCACATCATGGTCCGGGTAGACCCCGCGCGCGATGCCGAGGTCGGTGCCCGTCAGCCGCTGGCCCTCCCGGCGGAAGTGATCCAGCGGCGCGATGCGGTCGAACCACGTGCGCGCGATGACGTCGCGACGGCGGCCGAGGTGCTCGACCAGGTAGTCCACCGCACGGGGATCCTGGTACCGGCCCTGCTCCACCAGGACGCGCAGATCCGCATCGCTGAAGGCCGAGACGATCTTGGCCGCCCAGTACCCGTCGCGGTCGTCGAGGTTGGCCATGGCGGCGTGGGGAACGATGGGCCGCCACTCCAGGGGATCGAAGCGGTCGGCGGAGAAGAACCCCACCTCGGGCAGATGGTCCGGCCAGTCGATCTGCCGCCAGACGTCGCGCGAGAGCCCCAGCGTCACCAGCCGCCGCAGGATGGCCTCGGGATCCACCCCGTGCTCGTAATTGAACTTGGCGAAGGCCTCCGCACCGCTGGTCCCCAGGGTGGTGGCGAAATCGAGGAGGTGATGGCGGACGTGGCCCCGGCCGGCCTCGCCCACGTACATGGCCAGGCTGTTCTGGACCTTGGTGTCCACGTGCCCCACCCAGGCGCAGAAGACGCGCAGGGCCCGCCACTCCCGGCGGTGCTCGTGGGGGATCACGTCGTTGGGGTCGTCCGGGCGCGTGCCGTGGTCGCGGATGGGGCCGAGCGGCTGGCCGTCGAGGTACCGGCTGGCCAGCGCGTGGTAGCGCCCGCCGAAGACCGACCCCGTCGCCTGCAGCACGGAGTCCAGGTTGGCCGCCGTCAGCGGCACCTCCTCGAGCCCGCGGACGCCGCGCAGCCGGGCCCCCGGCCCCGCACGCAGCTGCTCGCGCTCGAAGACCACCAGCCGGTCCACCGGCACGTGGTAGCCGATGGCGTGGAAGATCAGGTTGCTGACCACGCCGGCGCGGATGGACTGGCCCGGATGCGAGGGCGGATCGAACTTCAGCAGCCAGACCTGGCCGGCGCCGTCGCGGATCCGGAAGCCCGGCGTCACGCCGTCGGTCTTGGCGCCGATGATCTCCCAGGGACCCGAGCGGTCCGGACCGTGGGGATCGGGGCCGGCGGCGAGCTCGGCCGCGCTCAGTCTCCGCACGCCCATGCGGTTGGTGAACCAGGTGGAGCCGGGGACCTCGTCCAGGGCGTTGACGTTGAGCGCCGGCCCGATGGCGCCCACCCAGCGTACCGGATCGATGAGCCGGGCCACCGGCCGGGTGACCGAGGCGTCGAGGTCGGTCAGCAGCAGTTCCGGGTCCCAGGCCGCCGGCACCGGGATGGGACGGGCGTCGTCCGCGTACCAGATCACGGGCGCGTCGCGCAGCAGCGGACGGCCCGACGCCGACGCCGCCACGACCAGGACCAGCACCGCCAGTCCGGCGATCAGCGGCCTGCGCACGCGCTCAACGCACCAGGGGCAACGGCTCGCGGCCATCGAAGAACCCCGCTTTCAGGTCCTGGAAGAGCTGGCTGCCGGAGATGCGCAGCTGGGCGCCCTCGCGGCCCGCACCCACCTCCACGCGCAGGGTGAAGCCGCGCTGCCCGTCGATGGCCCGCAGGCCGGCACCGCCGCTCCAGAACACGTGGCGCCAGGCCAGCTCGCCGGTGTGCTCGTGAGGCTGGCCGCCGTCGGCGAAGACGTAGGCGTCCACCCCGGCCCGGGACGGCCGGTTGTGGGTCCAGACCGGCCAGCGATACTCCACGCTGGCCCCCACCAGGCCGGTGGTGTGGAACCGCGACGTGGGGTAGCCCCGCAGCTGGTGCGGCGTGGCGTTGCGCAGCAGGCGGGTGAAGGGCACCGGACGGTCGCCTGTCTCGATCTGCCGCAACCACCAGGCCTTGAGCGCCAGGGTCCGCTGCGGCAGGCCCAGCCCCACGAACTGCTCCAGGCTGGCGCCCACGGTCCAGTGGTCGGCGTCCTCGCCGTCGGTGGCGGTGAAGGACTGCGCCAGCACGATGGCGCGGCGGCCCGCCGCCGGCCGGCCGGTCTGGTCGGTGTCGTCGTAGATCAGCCGGAGCTGCCCCGAGATCCCGGCGCTGGTCAGCGCGTAGCCGTAGGGGATGTCGTCGGCGAAGAGCCGGTCCAGCGCCTCGTCCGCCTCGTAGTCGCTGTCCTCGGCATCCACCGCGCTGTAGAAGGCGTGCGCCGTGAACTCGAGGCGTGGGCCCAGATCCCGCCGCCAGCCGACGCCTCCCCAGTCGGTGTCGCGGTGGTAGACGGCGGGGTCGTCGTCGTCCGGCGGCGTGGCCAGGCCCCGGCCCCAGTAGTCGGCCAGGGGCCGGATCTGCGAGCCGCCGCCCAGTTCCAGCCAGCTCCGCTCGCCCAGGTGCGCCAGGGCGCCCAGGCTCCAGAGCACCGCCCTGCGGGTGGAGATCGAGACCCGCGCCTTGGTCCGCATGCCCGGCAGCGGCGTGTCCGGACGCTGGACCACGACCCCCAACTCCAGGCCCTCCCGGTCGCCCAGGCTGCCATCGGGCAGCCAGTAGTTGCCCAGCGGATCGCGGAATCCCCGGAGGATCTGCTCGGTGACCGTGAACGCCCCCAGGCGGTCGAGTCCGAGCAGGGCCTGCTTGAGCGTCTGGTCCACCACCCACAGCGGCGCTCCCACCACGTAGGACGGCACGCGCAGCGCCACCTTCCACGCCGGCAGGGGCGGCGGCGGCTCCGCGCGGGCGGTGACCGAGTCGGTCGGCGCCGGCAGCGGCCCCCAGCCCGTGGCCGTCGAGTCGGCGGGGGCCGTGGCGGTGGCGGCGGCCGCCACGCACGGAGCCGCGGCCAGGGCCGTCAGGGCCAGCAGCAGGGCCAGGAGCGACGGGGAGCGGGGCGATCGCAAGGGGAGGCCATCCCGGGGTTGTGGGCGAGAGCTCACGGAGCGCCATCATAAGCGAGCCGGCCCGCCCTGCAAAGGCGCGACCGCCAGCCGCGGCGCATCACCGGGCCCCCGTCACGCGGCGCGATCCGGTCCAGCGGCCCTGCCAGAAGGGGTCGTCCAGCGAATCGAGGCGCACCGGCTTGCCCGCGCGGGGCGCGTGGACGAACCGCTGGTCGCCGAGGAAGACGCCCACGTGGTTGCTCCGCGAGCCCCGCGTGGCGAAGAAGACCAGGTCGCCGGGCTGCAGCTCCGACGGGCGCACCGGCCGGCCCACCCGCTCCTGCTCGCGGACCACCCGGGGCAGATCCACGCCCACCGCCCCGAAGGCGAAGAACACCAGGCCGCTGCAGTCGAACCCCGTCCCGGGCTCCTCTCCGCCCCAGCGATAGGGACGACCGAGCTGCGCATGGGCCACCCCGGCCGCCTGGACGCCCAGCTCCAGGGCCCGGGCGGGCGACGTCCCGCCTCCGGCGCGGGGAGGGGTCCGGGGATCCGGCGCCGGGGCCGGCGGTGGCGCGGCCGGCCCGGGGTCGGCCGCGGGCTCGCGCAGCACCCGCTTCGGGGCGCAGCCAGTCCCAGCCAGCACCCCGCCCAGGACGGCCAGCACCGCCGCCAGGCGGACGAGCCCGGCCGCGGCGCGCCGGACGGGGCCGCGGGCGGGATGGGGAACGCGTGGAGCTCCGGGCATGCTCTCCTCCGGACTGCGCTGGGGGCCGGGGTCGGGTCCGTCCTGGCCCGCATGCAAGTCCGATGCTAACCTTGCGCCATGAACGACACCACCGAAACTCCGCTCGAGCTCGTCATCGAGAAGCTGGTCACCGGCGGCCGGGGCCTGGCCCGCCACGAGGGCCAGGCCGTGTTCGTCCCCGGCACCGCGCCGCAGGACCGGGTACGGGTCCAGCCGGGCCGCGATCGCCGCGGCTGGCGCGAGGCGACGCTGCTCGAGGTGATCACGCCCGGCCCCGGGCGCCAGCAGCCGCCCTGTCCCCATTACGACCTCTGCGGCGGCTGCGACCTGCAGCACCTGACGCCCGCCGCCCAGGACACCGCCCGCCGCGAGATCCTCCGCGATTGCTTCGAACGGCTGGGCCACCTGGACGTCACCGACCGCATGGAGCCCACGCTGCCGGGGCCCGAGCGCGGCCACCGCAACCGCATCCGGCTGTCGTCCCATCCCACCGGCCACTACGGCCTGCGTCAGCGCGGCAGCCACCGGGTGGTGCCCATCACCGAGTGCTTGGTGATGGCGCCGCCCTTCGAGGAGACCATCCTGCCCTGGGTTCGCTTCCTGCCCCCGGTGGACCAGATGGTGGTGCGCCTGGACGGGCGCGGCGGATGGCTCGTGTCGCTGTAC
>JAASSM010000244.1 GCA_021767885.1 bacterium
CCGGCGCCGCGGTGCTCGCCGACCTGGTCGATCGTCTGCGCGAGGCGCCCGACTTCGCGGCCCGGTGCGCGCTGGCCGACGCGGGCCTGCGCGAGATCGACGCGTGGCGACCCCGGCCGGGGCCCACGCTGGTGGCCGGCGCCGTGGAGCGGATCGACGCGGCGGGTGGCAAGGTCACCATGCGTGACCTGGCCGACGACCTCGCCGTGTCGCCCCGCACCCTGCGCCGCCACTTCCTCGAGACGGTGGGCCTGGCACCCAAGACCTTCGCCGCCGTGACGCGATTCCGCAGCGTGGTGGCCGAGCTGCACCGTCGCCCCGACCGCGACTGGCTGGATCTGGTGCACCGGCACGGCTACGCCGACCAGTCCCACCTGGGCCGGGAATTCCGACGCTTCGCCGGCCGCCGCCCCTCGGACTACCGGCCGGCCGAGGAGGTCCTCGACCGCGCCTTCCACACCACGGCCTGATCCCGCCACGGCGAACGTCCGGGCGCGGACCGTCGCGACCTTAAAGCTGATAAAAATTGTCCGGTTTGTTCTATCCCCCCGTGCACCAGGCGTCTATCCTCGGCGGGTTCGCCTTCGATCCGAGGATTCCCGCGGCTTCGCCCGCACGCGAGGAGTGATCCCATGCTCGAGAGATATCCCCATCCCCCGGCGTCGCACCGTGCCGTCCGGCACGCGCTCGCGTGGCCGCTGGTCGCGCTGATGCTGCTGCTGGCCGCCGCGGCCAGCGCGGACACCGTCCCGGTGATCGCCCCGGACGGCTGCCTGTCCGATGCCGACCCCTGCGGCCTGGCCACCGTCGCCTTCGACCGCACCAGCACCGACGCCCTGCGTGGCCTGAGCGTGACCTTCGAGCTGAGCGAGGAGCTCGCCCTGTGCTCGGGCGACCTCGAGGCCGATCTCCAGGTCGCCACCGGCGCCTCGGCCCTCTTCGGCGACGCCACCAACCTGCAGGTGCAGCGCGTCGATCTGGGGGCCGGGCGCTACACCGTGGACCTCGCCCTGCTCGGCGAGCCCTGCGGCCCCACCGGCGGCGGCGACGTCTTCACCATCGCCGTCACCCGGGCGGCCGGCCAGTCCGGCAGCGTCGCCGGGACCATCACCGTCACCGCCGTGGTGGTGCGCGACTGCGCCAACCTGCCCTTGCCGGGCGATCCCGGCGACCCGGCCACCGTGGCCTACGACGGCGACGCGCCGGCGGCGATCACCGACCTGACCGCCACCCAGGTGACCGCCGGGAACGACCTCGACGGCACCACGCTCATCGACCTGGCCTGGACCCCGCCCGGCGACGCGGACGCGGACCACGTCGAGATCTGGCGTCGGGGCTTCGGCGACTATCCCGAGTACGACGACGGCGCCGGGGCCGCGCCCACCCTGCCGGTGGCCGCGGACAACGGCTGGACGCTGGTGACCGCGGTCCCGGCCACCGCCGCCGCCTACACCGACGATCCCGGCACCCGCGACTTCTGGACCCACGCCGTGCGCGTGGTGGACGCCTGCGGCAACGGCTCGGTGATCGCCGCCGATCAGCTGACCGCCGGCACGCTCAGCTACCACCTGGGCGACGTCCGCAGCGCCGACGATCCGGCCGCCGGCGGCGACAACGCCGTGGACGTGGCCGACCTCTCCGCCCTGGGCAGCGCCTACGGCACCAGCGAGGGCGACGCGGGCTACGATCCGGTGCTCGACTGGGGCCCCACCACCGACTTCCGCGTGCAGTCGCGGCCACTGACGGACGACCAGATCCAGTTCGAGGACCTGATCGTCCTGGCGACCAACTTCCAGCTCGTGGGCCGCCTCGAGGCGCCGCAGATCGCACCCTGGCCGCGCAACGAGGTGCAGGTGAAGGTGCAGCCCGCCGCCGGCCAGGACCCGCGCCTGGTGGCCGAGATCCTGGTCCGGGGCGACGGCCGCATCCAGGGCCTCAGCGTGCCGCTGAAGTGGAACCCGCGCGCGGTCCGCCCGCTGAGCATGACGGCGGGCGACCTGCTCGCCCGGCAGGGCGGCCCCCACCTGGTGCTGGCGCCCGCTCCCGGCGTGGTGGACGGCGCGCTGCTGGGCGTGCGCGATCACGGCATCCGGGGCGAGGGCGTCCTCGCGCGGGTGGTCTTCGCGGTGCTCGGCGACCAGGACCCGCGGATCACCACCGGCCGCGTGGACGCGCGGGACGCCGGCAACCGGCCGCTGCCGGTGACCGTCGCGACCGGCGATGGCCCCGGCGACCACCCCGGCGCCGCGGCCGACCGCTCGTCGCTGTTGCCGAGCTCGCCCAACCCGTTCAATCCGTCCACCACCCTGGCCTTCCGCCTGGCCGCCGCCGGCCCGGTGCGCCTGGGCGTCTTCGACGTCCGCGGCCGCCTCGTGCGGACCCTGGTGGACGGCGCCCTGCCGGCCGGCGATCACGCCGTCACCTGGCAGGGGCGCGACCAGGACGGCGAGCTGGTCAGCTCCGGCACCTACTTCGTGCGCCTGCAGGCGCCCGACAACCTGGAGACCCGCACCATCACCCTGGTGAAGTAGTCGCTGGCCGACGGGCGGGGTCGTTCCCCCCCGGCCCCGCCGTCGGCCGCGTCACCGAAAGGAACCCGACCATGTTCGCATCCCTCGCCCGCGCGAACGATCTCGCCCCCGCCAGCGGCGCCTGGCTGCTCGCCGCGGCCCTGGCCGCGACCATCCTCGTGCCGCCGGCCGCGGCGCAGTCCGGCGTCACGCTGGCCGTGGTGCCGCAGGTGGAGGTGGCCGCTCCCGGCGACACGGTCCACGTCGACCTGCAGGTCACGGCGGCCGGCGCCGACTTCAACGCCTACCAGGCGGTGGTGGTCTTCGATCCCGACCGGTTGCGCATCCTGCCCCTCGCCCCGACCACGGCGCAGGAAGGACCGCTCATGGTGGACGCCTGCCCCGACCGCTTCCATGCCTTCGCCGTGGCCGACGACCAGGCCTCGGCCACCATCAGCCACGGGCTGCTGTGCGCGGGGCTGGCCATCACCGGACCGGGGTCCGTCTACCGGTTGCGCTTCGAGGCCCTGCCGGGCGCCGGCGAGACGGAGATCGGCCTCGGGCCGGCCACGGCGTTCTACGACGCCGGCGCCGCGGTCCCGCTGGACGCGCTGATCGCCGCCACCGTGGTCATCGACCAGACCGTCGCCGTGGATCCCGGCGGCGACGAGGCGGCGGCCCACCCGCTACCCGCGGCCGCCGTCCTCGACCAGAACGCCCCCAACCCCTTCAACCCGTCCACCACCATCCGCTTCGCGACCGCCGCGGCGGGACACGTCTCGCTCGTGGTCTTCGACCTGCGCGGCCGGCGCGTGGCCGCCCTCGTGGACGGACCCCGGCCAGCGGGCGAGCACGCGGTGGCCTTCGACGGCCGCGGGCTGGCCAGCGGCACCTACGTCTACCGGCTGGTCACCCGTGACCGGACCCTCACCCGCACCATGCAGCTCGTGAAGTGAGCACGTGTCTCGATATCCAGGAGGACATGCGATGAGCCGAACCCTCGCCCAACCCCGCCGCACGGCCCTGACGGCCGTGCTCCTGCTGGCGGCCGGCCTCGCCCCGGCGGCCACCCTCACCGTTCCCGGCGACTACCCCACCATCCAGGCCGCCGTCGATGCGGCCGCGCCCGGCGACGTGATCGACATCGCCGCCGGGACCTACGTCGAGCAGGTCCGCATCGCGACCGCCGACCTCTCCCTGCAGGGCGCGGGGATCGACGCCACCATCATCGAGTCGCCGACGATCCTGCCGGCGTCGTTCTCCGTCGGCGGCTTCGCCTACTTCCCGGTCGTCTTCGTCGACGGGGCCACGGCGGTGGCGATGTCCGGCCTGACCGTCGACGGGGCCGGCCAGGGCACGGCCAACGACATCTTCGTCGGCATCGGTTACTGGAACGGCGACGGCTCGCTCCAGGACGTGCGGATCACGCGGATCCGCGAGGAGCCGGCCGGGACCCTGTTCTGCCGCGCGATCTACACCGACAACGACACCGGCGGTCCCTACGGCCTCGACCTCGATCAGGTCCAGGTGGACGACTTCCAGCGGACCGGCATCGACATCCGGGGGGCCGGCATGACCGGGACGGTGACCAGCTCCTCGGTCACCGGCGGGGGAGATCCCTTCTCGACCCACCAGAACGGCATCCAGTTCGTTGGCACCACCGGGATCCTGGACGGCTGCACGCTGACGGACATGAGCTACGTGGGCGCCTCCCTCTCGGTGGGCGTCGTGGGCTTCTCCGGGGCCGACGTGACCATCAACGGCACCGGCATCGAGAACTGCTACCTCGGCGCCGCCTCCATCGGCAGCGTGGTGGCGATGGACGGCTGCACCTTCGGCGGGGTCTACAGCGACGCGATCTGGGTGCGATCGACCGCGGCCAGCGTCCGGGCCGGCGACGAGAAGCGGATCGACGGCCTGCTCGACGGGACCGAGCCGATCACCCGTTCGGCGGCCATCGGAACGATCACCGGCTGCGTCGCCACCGGCGCCGACCTCGCGGGCAGCTGGGGCATCCACGCCGCCGGTCCCGGCACCGTCGAGCTGACGGTGACCGGC
>JAASSM010000245.1 GCA_021767885.1 bacterium
CGCCCGCGACGGCTACCTGGGTACGGCCAAGGCCCTCACCGAGATGGAGCCCCGGCAGATCCTCGACGAGATCCTCGCGTCCGGGCTGCGCGGCCGCGGCGGGGCCGGTTTCCCCACCGGCCTGAAGTGGAAGTTCGCCGCCGAGGCCACCGGCAGCCCCAAGTACATCCTCTGCAACGCGGACGAGGGCGACCCCGGCGCGTTCATGGACCGCTCCATCCTCGAATCCGATCCCCACGCCGTGATCGAGGGCATGATCATCGGCGCCAAGGCCATCGGCGCGCACCAGGGCTATGTCTACCTGCGTGCGGAGTATCCCCTGGCCATCGAGCGCCTGCAGCGCGCCATCGACCAGGCCAAGGAGTACGGGCTGCTCGGCGAGGACATCCTCGGTTCGGGCTTCGACATGAACATCGACCTGTACTACGGCGCCGGCGCCTTCGTCTGTGGCGAGGAGACGGCCCTGATGCAGTCCATCGAGGGCAAGCGTGGCATGCCGCGGCCCCGGCCGCCGTTCCCCGCCCACCAGGGCCTGTGGGGCAAGCCGTCGGTGCTCAACAACGTGGAGACCTTCGCCAACGTGGCCCAGATCATCCACCGCGGCGCCGACTGGTACTCCTCCATCGGCACGGAGAAGAGCGCCGGCACCAAGGTGTTCGCGCTGACGGGCAACGTGAAGAACATCGGCCTGATCGAGGTGCCCATGGGCACGCCGCTGCGGACCATCGTCCACGACATCGGCGGCGGCATTCCCAAGCGCAAGAAGCTCAAGGCGGTCCAGGTGGGCGGCCCCTCGGGCGGCTGCATCCCCGAGCACATGATCGACACCCCCGTGGACTTCGAGTCCATCCCGGCCACGGGCGCCATCATGGGGTCGGGCGGCCTCGTGGTCATGGACAGCGGCACCTGCATGGTGGACGTCGCCCGCTTCTTCCTCGACTTCACCGCCGAGGAATCCTGTGGCAAGTGCACGCCCTGCCGCGAGGGCACCGTGCAGATGCTCAAGATCCTCGACCGGATCACCCGGGGCGAGGGCCGCGAGGAGGATATCGACACCCTCGAGAAGCTCGCCGTCACCATCTGCTCCAGCTCGCTCTGCGGCCTCGGGCAGACGGCGCCCAACCCGGTGCTCACCACCCTGCGCTACTTCCGCCACGAGTACGAGGAGCACATCCACGACAAGCGCTGTGCGGCCAAGAGCTGCAAGCAGCTGCTGCGGTTCGAGGTGGATCCGGACAAGTGCCGTCGTTGCGGGCTCTGCGTCCCGGCCTGCCCCACCGACGCCATCAAGTGGGAGAAGAAGCAGGTGGCGGTGATCATCCCCGAGCTCTGCGCCCAGTGCGGCTCCTGCCACCAGGCGTGCCCGTTCGATGCCATCGAGTAGGGATCTCGTGTAGCGACGGCCGGGTGGAATCTGTTACTATTAAGCGGGAGGTCGACCCGAGACGGCGCCTGGCGCCCGGCGAACGCGATCGCGAGCGAACCGATGCACGAGCCTGATCGAGCCCCTGGCTGCGGGCCATCCGAGCCCTTGCCGCAACGACACCTGCAGGCGCTGCGGACGGGGACCTTCCTGCACGTCTATTGCCCGGCCTGCGGCGCCAACCTCAATCACCGCCGGGACTGGATCCGCCTGGACATGACGGTGGGCGGCCAGACCGGCTGGCTCAAGCTCTCGTCGCGGTTCAACGTGTTCGACAAGGAGATGTCCCTGGACATCCCGGCGACCACCGCGCTGGACGACCTCTCCTGCCCCCGTTGCCACACGTCCATGATCAATCCGGACATCTCCTGCGGCCGGTGCGGCTCCAAGACCGCCCGGATCCGGGTCTCGGCCGTGCAGGTGGACGTCCACCTGGACATCTGCGTCCGCCTCGGCTGCACCTGGCACGCCCTCTCCGAGCCGGACCGCATCCGGGTCGTGGCGGAGGAATAGCGCCCGGACGTCTCAGCGCACCGGGATGGCCAGCACCGGCGTGTGGCCGTCCTGCAGCACCCGGTCCGCGACGCTGCCGAAGGCGAGGCGCTTCAGGGCGCCCTGGCCCCGCGTGGCCATCACGATCACGTCCACCTGCTCGCGCGCGGCATATTCCCCGATCACCGGGGCCGGTTCGCCCGTCAGGACGTGTTTCTCGTATCCGGGGCAGCGATCACCCAGCTCGGCGCAGATCTCGTCGAGGTTCTGCAGGATCTCGGTGGTCATGCGCTCCTGGAGCCGGTCGTCCTGCTCCTCGCTCAGGAGGGCCGCCTGGACCTCGTAGCGGTTGATGTCCTCCTGCACGTGCAGGACGCTGACGCGGGCGCGGTACCTCTCGGCCAGCGAGATCACCGCCGGCAGGGCCCGGGTCGCGGCAGCCGAGAGATCGGTGGGCCAGAGGATGTGCTGGATGTCCATGGTGACCTCCAGGGGAAGAAGGGGCCTCTGACTCCGAGTCTAGGATCGCCGCACGAAACGGCCACCCGCCGCGGCCGTCGTTCCGGGGCCGATCAGCCCCGCCGATAGCGGCCGATCCGCTCGCCGGCCACGGTGTGGTACCCGGCGAACTGCTCGCAGGCGAGGCAGGAATGCACCGGGGCGACCAGCAGGAGCATGCCGGGGACCAGGCTGGCCAGCTCCGCGCGCGCGGCGGGATCCTCGGCCCGCACCACGCCATGCTCCTGGGACAGCGCTCGCAGGCGCCAGCCGGGGAGCAGGCCACCGAACCCACCCGGCCCGAGGGCCAGCAGCCGGCCGAACTCCGGGCCCCCGGGGCCGGCGAGCGCGTCGCGGGAGAGGTGCACGGCGCCCGCATGGATCACCGCCTCGGCGCGGTCGGGATGGACGCCGATCACCGGGGCGGCCACGGCGCAGGCGAGGTCGTCCTCCTCGCAGGCGCCGGCGGTCAGCTGCATGAGGTCGAAGAAGACGAAGTTGCCGGGGCGGACCTCGTCCACGCCGTGCCACCGCGGGGCGGCGGCGCAGCCGGGGGTGTCGCCCACGGAGATGGCGCCGCCGGGCAGGCCGTCCAGGGCGAGGCGGTTGCGGGCGGCGCGCAGGGCGGTGCGCGTGGCGGCGAAGACCTGGGCGGCGTGGGCGGGGGCCGTGCCGTAGGTGTGGCCGGCGTGGGTGAGCAGGCCGGCCCAGCGCAGGCCGGGTGCGGCGGCCACCGCCCGGGCCAGCTCCCCGAGACGGGTCTGGTCGGCCACGGGCACGCCGCCGCGGCCCTGGCCGGTGTCGATCTCCAGCCACAGGTCCACCGGGTGGCTCAGGCCCGCGGCCAGGGCGGCGATGGTTGCGGGGTGATCGGCACAGAGGCCCAGCCGGATCCCGGCGGCGAGCCGGTCGTAGGCCGGGATCTCCAGGGGGTTGGCGCCGATGGCCAGGGTCAGATCGGTCCAGCCGTGGTGGGCGAAGTACTCCGCCTGGCCGACGCTGCTGACGGTGGCCGCGTCCACGCCCGCGGTGCGGAACCACCCGCCCACCACCGCGGACTGGTGGGTCTTGAAGTGCGGCCGCAGCCGGACCCCCTCGGCGGCGGCGCGGGTGGCGAACCGGGCGATGTTCCGGCGCGCCCGGGCCACGTCCACCAGCAGGGCGGCACGGGTCAGCTGCAGGCGCGCCAGGCGTGCGGAGGTGGCCTGCAGGGCGGAGCCGGGTGCCTGGCCGTCGGCGGCGGTCATGGTCATCCCTCCTGGTCGCGGACGCAGGCGAGGCAGAGCTGATGCCGCGGCGTGAACAGCCTGCGGAAGGCCAGCAGCACCACGCCCATGCAGCCCAGGCTGGTGGAGGCCGCGATCATGAACATCACCACGATCTGGTACTTCACCGCCGCGAGGGGGTCGGCGCCGGCGAGGATCTGGCCGGTCATCATGCCGGGGATGGAGACCAGGCCCACCACCATCATGCTGTTGATGATGGGGATCAGGCCACGCCGGACGGCCTCGCGCACGTGGGGGCGGGCGGCCTCCCAGCTCGTCGCTCCCATGGCCAGCTCCGCCTCCACCAGGGCCCGCTTCTCCACCAGGGCGGCCAGCAGGCTGTCCAGCCCCAGGGAGATGCCCGTCAGGCTGTTGCCCAGGATCATGCCCAGCAGCGGCACGAAGTAGCGGGGACGGAACCAGGGGTCGGTCTGCAGGACCACGGCGGTCACCGTCACGGTCACCGCCAGGCCCACCAGCAGCAGGGTGGCGAAGGCGTGGCGGAAGGCGCCGGGGAAGGTCCGCGACGGGCGCCGGACGGCGGCGCGGGCGGCGGCCACCATCATCACCGCGGCCAGGCCCAGCACCGCCGGCAGGGTCCCCAGCCCGAACACCACCTCCAGCACGTAGCCGATCAGGGCGAGCTGGACCACCGTGCGCACCGACGCCAGCAGCAGGCGGCGACCCAGGCCCAGCTGCAGGGCCACGCTGACCCCGCCGGCCACCAGGACCAGGGCCGCGGCGAGCAGCAGATCCAGCAGGCCGATGGCCACGTCGGCGTTCATGCGGCGCGCCCCGCGAGCCAGGGGGTCAGGTCGAGCGTGCGGTCGGCCCAGGCGCCGGCCCGGACGGGGTCGTGGGAGACGCAGAGCG
>JAASSM010000246.1 GCA_021767885.1 bacterium
CGGCGGGATCATCGCCGGGATGACTCGCCCGGTCAGGATCGGCTATGATGACCGCCGATCATCGTGGGGGCGAAGGATGGGGTGGAGGCGGCGCCCGGTGAGCGCGCGTGACGGTCACGCGAGCCTCCGCCCCCCGCCTGGACCCCGCGACCCGCACTCCGCCCAGCCCCGGGGAGGCAACCCCATGCCGCATCAGGCCCGCACCATCCCCTCTCGCCTCCTCCTGTTTGCCCTCCTGCTCCTCCTCACCCTCACCCCCGCCTGCAGCGACTCCACCGATCCCACCACCCCCGCCGACGTGGCCCTCGACGGCCCCCTGGTCATCACCCGGGCCGCCCAGCTCGACACCCTGCGCGGCGTCACGCGCATCGACGGCGACCTCTCCCTCGGCGATCTCAACACCGTCAGCGACATCGACGACCTCTCCCCCCTCGCCGCGCTCACCGAGGTCACCGGCCGGCTGCGGATCCGCGGGCTGCCGGCCGCCTCCCTGAGGGGCCTGGACGCGCTGCGTCAGGTGGACCGGCTCGAGATCCGCCTCATGGGATCGCTGGTCGACCTCGACGGCCTGCAGGGCCTGCAGACTGTCCGGGAGATCAGCGTCGGGGCGAACCAGGGCCTGACCACCCTGACCGGCCTGGACGGCCTCGCCAGCTGCCAGCGGCTCCATGTGGACTCCGGCCCGGCCATGACCGGGCTGGGCGGCCTGCCCGCGGACCTCGACCTCACGGAGCTCTCTCTGTATGGCGACCTGGGGTTCGCGGACTTCACGGCCACACCCGATCTGCCGCCCATCGCGGTCCTGGAGCTCGACAACTGCGACAGCCTCGAGGGGCTGACCGGCCTGGGCCCGCTGCCCGCGCTGCAGGAGCTGCGCATCACCGGGTGCACCTTGCTGGGCTCCCTGGCGGGGATCACCGACCTCTCCTCGCTCGAGGTCCTCGAGCTCATGTGGGACCCAGCCTTGACCGACCTGACCGGCTTGCCCCCGCTGCCGGCGCTCCGGTCCATCGATCTGCGCTTCGTCGATGCTCTGACCACGCTCGAGGGTCTGGGCGAGTTGTCCCGGCTGCGCCACCTGACGGTGTTTCGGTGCGAGGCCCTCACCGCGCTGGACGGGATCACGGCCGCTCCGGCCCTCAGCACCCTCCGGCTGTACGAGAATGCGCAGCTGGCGGACCTGCGGTTCGCCACGCCGGCCGTGCCGTTCCTCCACGAGCTCGAGGTGGTCATGTGCCCGGAGGTGGGCACCCTGGCCGGCATGGGGCCGCTCTCCCGCCTGACGCGCATGGAGCTGAAGATCACGGCCATCGACGGCTTCTCCGGCGTGGGGCCGTTGCCCGTGCTCACCGGTCTGTGGCTCTCGGGCCTGCCGGCGGTGTCGTCCCTGGCGGGGCTGGGGCCCATGCCGGAACTCGTGGACCTGAATGTCACCTCGCTGGATGGCATCGCGGATCTGGCGGGGCTGGGCGACCTGCCGGCGCTGCGGAACTGGGGGTTGGTTGGCTGCGACGGGCTGACCAGCCTGGCCGGCGTGGGCGACCTGTCCTCGCTGGAGGAGCTGGACCTCGTGGGACATGACCAGCTCCAGGGCCTCACCGGCCTGGCGCCGCTGCCGCCGGGCGTGGAACTCACGATCCGCCAGTGCGACGCGCTGACCGACCTCTCGGGCATGTCCGCGCCCGCGGACATGGGCGCGCTGGTCATCCAGGAGAACCCGGCCCTCGCATCGCTGGACGGACTGCAGGAGTGCCGCACGCTGAACGGACTGAAGGTCTCCCGGAACCACGTCCTGGTGGACCTCGCGGGGCTGGCCGGCCTGCAGAGCGTGGCGGAGGACCTGGTCTTCCTCGGCAACACGGCGCTGGGCGATGCGACGGCCTGGGCGTTCGCCGACGGCGTGGACGTGGGTGGCGACGTGATCATCTCGGGGAACGGGCCGTGAGGGAGCGCGTGGGCGCCGGCGGTCGGGGGCCCGCGCGCTCCTGAACGAAGTGTCCACCAGTGCCACACAGTTCGTTCAGGAGCCACGCGGTCTGCCCGGCTTGCTGGCCGGTGACGCGATCTGGTATGATCAACCCCACGAATCCGGGGGAACCGAGAACCCAGCATCCCGACCCTCGCCATCCCTCCCTCTCGAGGTGGCGTCATGCGCATCGCGCGTTCCATGGTCATCGTGGCCGCACTCCTGGCGAGCGCCGCGTCGGCCCCGGCCGCCCTCCTGCGCGTCCCCGCCCACCACCCCACCGTCGAGAGCGCCGCGGCCGTGGCGGTGGCCGGCGACGTGATCCTCCTGGACGCCGGCACGTACCTGATCAGCGAGGCCGTGGCGCTGCCCTCGGGCGTCTCGTTGCGGGGCGTGTCGCCCGAGCCCGGTGGCGTGGTCATGGTGGGCGACGGGGACGGCTCGGGATTCGTGGACATCACCGGGCCGGCCAGCACGCTGCCCATGACCATCGCCAACCTCACCTTCCGCGACGGCGGGACCGGCGTGCACTGCTACGGGCTGGACGACGGCCAGGTGGACGCCCTGGTGGAGAACTGCCGGTTCCTGGACGGGCAGGCGCCCGCGATCCGCACCGTCAACACCGGTGCCAGCTCCATCCGCATCCGCCGCTGCGAGTTCCGGGGCAACCACGCCGAGGATGGCGCGGCCTTCTCCGGCGTCTCCTGCGAGGGCGTCCGGTTCGAGCGCTGCCTCTTCGTGGACAACCATGCCAGCATCGCCGGCGCGGTGGCCGCGCTCGGGATGACGGCGACCCCCGAACCGCTCTTCGACCGGTGCACCTTCGTGGCCAACGGCGACCAGTCCGCGATGTATCCGACGCTGTTCGTGGCCGGCAGCGCCCAGATCTCCGTCAGTCGCTCCATCGTGGCCTTCAACCCGGTCAGGATGCTCCATGCCGGCTCCACCGGGTCGCTGTGGATCACCGACTCCGACGTCTACGGCAACGCGGGGCCCGGTGTCGGCCCGGGTGAAGGCAACTTCTCCCTCGATCCCCTCTTCTGCGGCCCCGCCAACAGCGACAACCCCTACACCCTGAATTCCGTGAGCCCGTGCGCCGCGGCCAACACCGGCGGCCTCGGTCTGATCGGCGCCTTCGGCGCGGCCTGCGGCGACGTTCGCCAGGTGAGCGGCCACGTGATCGATGGGCGCGGCCGGCCGCGGCCGGGGGTCGTCATCGCCGGGGCGCCCGATGCGGTGGCCACCGACAGCTCGGGCGTCTACGAGGCCATGGTTCCTGCCTACTGGAGCGGTGATCTGGGCCCGCAGCTCGCGGTGGAGACGGCCGACCCCACGCAGCGCAGCTACGACTACCTCGCGTGGAGCCTCTCCGACCAGGACTTCCGGACCGCCGTCCCGGCTCCCACGGCCATCGACACCGTCCAGACCTACGATCCCCAGACCGGCGCGCCCGCCTCGCCGTACGGCGACCTCCTGGTGCAGGTCCATGGCGTGGCGTGCGGGGCCTGGGGCGGGCTGGTCTACGTGCAGGATCCCCAGGCCGGCGTGGCCGTGGAGATCGGGCCGGGGGTGGCCCCGGGCGATTCCCTGCGGGTCGAGGGCCGTGCGCGGGCGCTGACCGGCGGCGAGTGGTTCCTCGCGGACGCCGAGCTGCTGGCGCAGGCGCCCGGACCGCCGCCGGAGCCGGCGGAGGTCCCGCTGGTCGCGCTCGCCGCCGATCTGGAACAGGTGGGCCGGTTCGTGACCACGCGGGGGCGCGTGGCCGCGGTCGAGGTGGCGGACCCGCCGGCGATTTCCCTGCTGGTGCTCGCGGACGGCGATCACGAGCTGGTGGTCGAGGTGGCGCCGGCGCTGGGGTTCGATGCCGGGGCGGTGGACCTGGGCACGATCTGGCAGGTCCGGGGCGTCTGCGGCGTGATGGCTGGCGAGCTGCGCTTGCGGCCCCTCGCAGCCGGTGACCTCGATCTGATCGAGAACCTGCAGCTCCCGTACACCGAGACCTTCGACGACGGCACGGCCGACTTCTTCGACGTGGTCTCCGGCGTCTGGGACGTGGTGGACGGTTCTTACCATTGCCGCAACGACGCCCCCGGACAGCGGCACGTCTCGGTGATCGGCAATCCCCAGTGGACCGACTACCGCGCCACCGTGGATCTCCGCTCCGCGGGGGCGCCGGGTCGGGAACTGCTGTTCCGGTACCAGGACGCCGATCACTGGTACCTGCTCCAGCTCCTGTCCGCACCGCAGGACCAGGCGTCGCTGTGGAAGTGCAGCGGCGGCGAGCCGTTGCAGATGTTGCAGGTGGAGAACGTGGCCAACCACCAGGACCAGATCCAGTCCCTGACGGTGGAGGTCACTGGCGACGTGATCTCCGCCTTCCTCGACGGCAACCGCCTCTTCCAGTTCCGCGATACCAGCGCGCCGTTGCTGTCCGGACGGGTGGCGGTGAGCACCTACGCTGACCCCGCGGTGGGCTGGAGCGAGGTCTGGATCGACCAGCTCCGTCTCCTGGCGGCCGGGGACGCGGTGGACGCGCCGGCCGTGCCCGTGGCCCTGCGACTCTCCTGCTACCCG
>JAASSM010000247.1 GCA_021767885.1 bacterium
CGAGCACCGCGTCACCTGGGACGGCACCGACGCCCGCGGCCGCGCCCTGCCCAGCGGCGTCTACCTCGCGCGGCTGCACGCGGACGGCGCCAGCGCCGGCGGCAGCGGCGGCAACGGCGGCACCGGCGTCGCCACCGGCGGCCGCACCACCGCGAGCACCAAGCTCCACCTCGTGCGCTGATCGCCGCGACCTGCCGGGGGTGCCCCCGGGGGGCCCCCCGGGGGGCCCCGCACCGCGCTCGCCGGCCGTGATTGTTCAGATCCCGTCAACGCGGAAATGGACGCGCCCTGCCGGAATGCGGTATACTCCGACCGTTGCAGCACATGGGCCCGTCGCCCAGGCCCCGCCCTGCCGTGGCCGCGGGACGACATCGCCGCGAGCTGGTCCGCATCATGAGACTCACGCCGGGGGACCCCGCGTCATCGCCAGCGCCACGCGCGAGCTTCAGTCGCTACGAGTACAAGTACCGTCTGCCGCGCGGCCTTGCGTCCACCGTGCGCGCCTGCGTGGCCGCCCACCTGCCCCGCGACCACTACAGCAGCCTCGCCCCGGACGGCCGCTACCCCATCTCCAGCCTCTACCTCGACTCGGCCGATCTGCGCCTCTGCCGCGAGAGCCTCGAGGGCCACAAGAACCGCTTCAAGCTGCGCATCCGCGGCTATGACGACCACCCCGACAGCCCCCTCTTCGCCGAGATCAAGCGCCGCCTGAACACCACCATCCTCAAGGACCGCAGCCGCCTCGCGCGCGACCAGCTCGTCGATCTCGCCGGCCCCCGCGCCGTGCTGCTCGATCCGGCCGGCCGCCAGTTCGACCTCTACCGCCGCCTGCTCGCCGCCCGGCCCCAGGCCCTGGTCCGCTACCGGCGCGAGGCCTTCGAGAGCGACGGCCCCTCGCGCGTGCGCGTGACCTTCGACCACGACCTCGCCAGCTGCGTCACCCAGCAGTGGCGGTTCACCGTCCAGGGCGGCACCTGGCGCCGCGTCCTGGCCGACCAGGTGGTCATGGAGATCAAGTTCGACGGCCGCTTCCCCGGCTGGATCCAGGACCTGGTGCACCGCTTCCAGCTCCACGCGCAGTCGGTCTCCAAGTACTGCCTGGCGCTGCACGCGGGCGCCCCGGCTCCCGGCTACCTGTGCCGCGCCGCGGAGGGTTGAGATGACCGAGCTGTGGAACGCCCTGGAAGCGAGCGACGGGACGTTCACCGCCTCGGCCACCGAGGTGCTGCTGCGGCTGCTGGTGGCGTTCATCCTGGGGCAGGTGCTCGCGTGGGTGTACTACGCCACGCACAGCGGCCTGAGCTACAGCCGGAACTTCGTCCAGTCGCTGGTGATCATCTGCGTGGTGGTGGCCATGGTCATGGCCGTGATCGCCAACAGCCTGGTGACGGCCGTGGGCCTGATCGGCGCCCTGGCGGTGATCCGCTTCCGCAACATCCTCAAGGACACCCGCGACATCGCCTTCGTGTTCTGCGTCCTGGCCGTGGGCATGGCCTGCGGCGCGGGTCGTCTCGCGGTCGCGGTGCTGGGCACCCTGCTGCTGGCGGCCATCGCCTGGTACCTGGCGCGCTTCGGCTTCGGCGCCCACGAGCCCCACAACGCGTTCCTGCGCCTGCGCACCGCCGGGCCGGTGGGCGAGCACCCCGACCTGCAGGCCATCCTCGACCGCTACAACCGCCACTGGGTGCTCGCGGCGGCCAACGAGTCGGGCTCCGACACCGCCGAGTACACCTACCACCTGCAGCTCAACGACACCGGCCACAACCCCCGGATGATCGCCGAGATCAAGGGGCTGGACACCGTCCTGGACCTCGACCTCACGCTGCAGGAGCAGCTCCTGGAGATCTGAGATGACCGCCTCGCGAGCCCGCCTGTCCGCCAGCCTCCGCCGTCACGGCGGCCCGGTGCTGGTGTGGGTGGCGGCGGTGCTGGTGGCCAGCGGCATGCTGTTGCAGCGGTCGGAGGAGATCGTGGCCACCGGCGTGGTGCAGGGCCGCAAGGTGCCCCTGGCGCCGGTGGAGGTGGGCGTCCTCGGCAGCCTGGAGGTCGAACTGCTGCAGGAGGTGCGCCGCGGCCAGGTGGTCGCCCGCATGGACGCCGCCCGGCTGCGGGCGGAGGTGGCCACGGTCTCGGCGGAGATCGAGGCCGTGCGCCAGGAGCTGGCCCTGGAGATCGCCGCGCGCCAGCAGGGCGCGGCCACCGACCGCCACCGCTTCGCCACCGACGTGGACCAGGCCCGCCTGCGCGTCCTGGAGATCACCGCCGTCCTGGAGCCCGACCGCGTCACCCTGGCCGACCTCGAGCGCGACGTCACCAGCTACGCCGAGCTGCTGGCCCAGGAGATGGTCTCGCGGCGCGAGTACGAGCGCGTCGCGTCCGAGCGTGACGCCCTCGCCCGCCGCGTCCAGGAGCACGAGCACCTGCTGACGGCCGCCCGCGAGGAGCTGGTCCAGGCGGAGCGGCGCTGGGACCAGTACGTCGCCCGCCACGGCGAGCTGTCCGGCGGCGAGCAGGCGGTCATCGCCGACCGCGCCCTGGCCTCGCGCATCACCGCACTGGAGCGGCAGCTGGAGCTGGTGCTCCTCAGGCAGGACGACCTCACCCTCACCGCGCCCTTCGACGGCGTGGTCACCCAGATCCTGGCCTCACCCGGCCAGGTGCTGCAGCCCGGCGAGGTGATCCTCACGGTGGCCGAGTCGCAGCCCCAGCGCATCGTGGTCTGGCTGGACGAGGCGTCGGTGCAGCGCCTGGAGCAGAGGGGCGATCTCGAGGCCACCCTCAGCCAGGTGGTCGCCGGCAAGACGCTGCAGGTGCGGTGCGAGGTGGCCCGCATCGGCGCGACCATCGAGGCCAAGCCCCTGGAACTGTGGCGCGCCCCGGAGCGTCCGGAGAGCGGCCGGCCCGTGGTGCTGGGCGTGCCGGCGGGGGTGCGGCTGGTGCCGGGCAGCCGGGTGACGGTGCGGTGGGGGTGAGCGGCGGACCGCACCGGGCCGGGAACCCGGACCATCTCGACAGGCCCGCTCTCGGTTAAAGATACCCTCAAGCACTGCCGCGACCTTCCGATCCCCCCGGGACACGAACCGGTCACGTGCCCCCCGGAAGGACAGCCATGCTACGCCGCTTCTCCCTCCAGTCCCGCATGCTGCTGGCCATCTGCAGCACCGGCCTGATCACCTTCGCCGTCACCATCGCGCTGGTCTCCTGGCGCGCGGCCGAGATGGCCGAGCAGGAGGCCACCCGGACCGCCCGCGCCACCGCCGGCCGCTACGCCGCCATGGTCACCGGCGAGCTCGAGTCCGCCCTGGACGCCGCCCGCACCCTGGCACAGAGCCAGGCCGGCCACCTGGCGTCCGGACAGGCGCCCGGCCGCCGGGCCGGAGACGCCCAGCTCCGCGCCGTCCTCGCCGGCAACCCCGGCTTCTACGGCGTGTGGACGGGCTGGGAGCCCGACGCCTACGACGGCCGCGACGGCGACTTCGCCGGCACCGCCGGCCACGACGCCACCGGCCGCTACATCCCGTACTTCTACCGTGACGGGTCGGCCATCGCGCGCGACGTGCTCGTGGCCTACGATCAGCCCGGCGACGGTGACTACTACCTGCGCAGCCGCGACTCCGGCCGCGAGTCCGTGCTCGACCCGTTCCCCTACGAGATCGACGGCCAGGCCGTGCTCATGACCAGCCTCACCGCCCCGGTGCGCGCCGGCGGCCGCGTGGTGGGCGTCACCGGCGTCGACCTCACCCTCGGCATGCTGCACGACCTGGTCGCCGACATCCGCATCGGCGAGAGCGGCATGCTCACCATCCTGGCCGCCGACGGCAGCGTGGTGGCGCACCCGGACGCCGGCCGCGCCGGCGAGCCGTTCGCGCGGTTCGCGCCCTGGGCGGACGAGCACCAGGGGCGGTTCCGCGCCGGCGAGGCGTTCGTCACCCGCGCGCCCGATGGCGCCACGGGCGATGCGCACCTGCACGTGGTCAGCCCCGTGACCCTGGGCGACACCGGCCAGGTCTGGCACGTGGTGGCCAGCCTGCCCGAGCACGAGGTGCTCGCCGAGGCGCGCGGCATCGCCACCATGGCGATGGTGGTGGGCGCGGTGGGCGTGCTCCTGCTCCTGGCGGTGGTCTTCCTCATCGCCCGCAGCATCGCGCGGCCGGTGGGCCGGATCGCGGACGATCTACGCACCGGCGCCGAGCAGGTCCGCACCGCCTCGGGCCAGGTGGCCGACACCAGCCAGCAGATGGCCGAGGGCGCGGGCGAGCAGGCCGCCGCCCTCGAGGAGATCGCCTCCTCGCTCACCCAGATGACCACCATGACCCAGCGCAACGCCGGCGGCGCGCGCGAGGCCAGCGAACTGATGACCGACGTCCGCGACCGCGTCCAGCAGGGCGGCCAGGACATGGCTGCCATGTCCGGCGCCATCGACGAGATCCAGGACGCCGCCGGCGAGACGGCGCGGATCCTCAAGACCATCGACGAGATCGCCTTCCAGACCACCCTGCTGGCGCTGAACGCGGCGGTGGAGGCCGCGCGCGCCGGCG
>JAASSM010000248.1 GCA_021767885.1 bacterium
AAGGCACCAGGTTGAGCACCTGCCCCTGCGGGAAGAGCTGGGTCACGCCGGGCGAGAAGACGCCGAAGTGCGTGCGGCTGTCCTCGGCCGTCTCCGGCCCGCTGTGGCCGGCCACCCAGAGGGTCTTGCCCACCTGCAGCTCGCAGTCCTGGGCCAGCTGGGAGTAGAGCCGGAACATGCCGTACTTCAGGTAGCTGAAGGACCCGTAGGTGGAGCAGGCCGTCCACCAGCCGTTGAACCGCTGCTCCGGATCGCTGCTCAGGTTGACCGAGGCGGCGCCCGCCATGATGCCGGCGTTGGCGAACTCGGTGATGGGCTGCGGCAGGACCACGCCCTCGGGATGCTCGTCGCGCTGGTACCAGCCGTAGTTGCGCAGGTCCTCGCCGTAGTCCTGACCGAAGCCGGCGATGTTGGTGGATCCGGCCAGGTCCGCCGAGGTCACCAGGAACAGGGGACGACCATACCGCTCGCGGCACACGCTGTTGACCCAGCTGCCCCAGCGCGCGAAGCCGGCGCGGTTGGGCTTCTTCTCGCCGGGGCGGGCCCAGAGGTCGTCCGGGTAGTGGGAGACGTCGAAGAGGTCGGCGTCGTCCAGCGGGTTGCTGGCCTCGGGCAGCAGGAAGGTGGTCATCTCGCCGGGGACCGAGTCGCCCAGCTCCACCAGCCGATCGGCCAGGTAGCCGACGGTGTCCTCGTCCTCGCGCAGGACGCTCAGGGCGGTGCGGCAGTGATCGAGCAGGTGCTCGCGGCGGCCCTGGTCGGTGGTCGGGGCCTCCTCGCCCTCGCCGGCCCAGGCGACGCCGTACTTCTCGGCGAACTCGCGCCGGCCGGCCCAGAACTTCTCGCTGTGGTACTTGTGGGCGGCGCCGTGGCTGGCGTCGTCGAAGGTGTGGTAGCCGCGGCCCTTGCGGGTGCGGCCGAACATCATGCCCGGCCGGCCGGCGGGGTTGTCGCCCGCGGTGAGCTCGAAGAGGGTACCGGTGACGGCCTCCCAGTCGCTGCCGTCGCCGGCGTCGTGCACGTGCCAGCCATAGGGCTCGAACCACTGCCGGGGGTCGCCCGCGACCACGCTGGAGTAGGGGCGCGGGTCGATGCCGAAGTCGTTCCAGTCCAGGATCACCTGGAGATTGTCCAGGCCCAGGCCGTAGGCGCTGTGCTTGGACTCGTGCCAGATCCCGGCGGTGTGGCCGCCCTCGCCCTCCATGGCGAAGACCTTGACGCCCTCGCAACCGGCCTTCTTCAGCGCCAGGGCCTGGCCCACCGCCGGGGCGGAGCCGTGGCCGCTGGGGCCGGTGTTCCACTTGCAGAACAGGTTCTTGCCGGCCATCTCCACGTGCCCGGGCAGGCCGCGGCGGTGGCGCAGGGTGGGCAGGTCCTCGTAGGTGAGGATGCGCGCGGGGCCACCAGGAACGAGGTAGCGATCATCGCCGGTGCGCTCGTGCGCCCAGCGCAGGGCCTCGTTGTAGGTGGCCAGCACGGCGTAGATCAGCGGCGAGCAGTGGCCGGCCACCAGGACGAACCGGTCGGCGAACCGCTTCTCCGGATGCCGGACGTCCCAGCGCATGGCGCCGGAGAGCGTCAGGCTCAGCAGCATGTGGGCCTTGGAACGGCTGCCGCCGGGATGGCCGCTCTGGCGGGTGTCGAGCATGAGGTCGATGAGCTGGTCGGTGACGTCCTTGATGCGTTCCCAGCGGGCGAAGTGGGTCTGCTGCTCGGCCAGGAGCTGGCGGGGGTCGGGCACGGGTCCATCCTCCGGAGGGGGCTCGGTGGTGGTGCCGGCGGGGGGAGGGCCGGCGCGCGCGGGGCCTAATGTGGCAGACCGGCCACCGGTGTTCAAGCGTTACGGGATTGTCAATCCGGCAGGGCGCGTCCGAGGTGGTGCATCTGCAGGACGGCCGCCGCGGCCCGGGCGTCGTCCTCGGCGCGGTGGCTGGTGAAGCGGTGGGCCAGGTCCATCTTGCGCAGGACGGCCTCCAGGGTGGCGCCGCTGGTCCGGTGGCCATGGCTGGCCAGCCAGGCCACGCCGAGGGCGCGCAGGTCGTAGGCGCCGCCCACGATGTGCTCGCGGAAGGGCAGGCCGAAGCGCTCGCACTCCTTGCGCAGCAGCGGCAGGTCGTAGTAGGCGCCCCAGGCCGCGATGATGGCCCGGTTGCGTGGCCCGTACCACTCCAGGAACCGCCGGCCCACCCGGTCGAAGGTCTCCTGG
This sequence comes from bacterium, assembly GCA_021767885.1. The sequence goes on from JAASSM010000248.1 coordinate 2,207, forward strand.
CCGGCCACCATCTCGACGGTGATCCCGGTCAGGCCGGTGATGAACGGGGTGACCGGGTAGTCGGCCGGACGGACCAGCTCGGAGAACCGCGCGGTGATCTCCAGGCTGCGCCGATCCAGGCGCACGGCGCCGATCTCGATGATGTTGCTGCGGTCGACGGAGTTGTTGCCCTCGTCCTCGGCCGGGCAGGAGGCCTCGAGGTCGATCACCACGATGTCGGTGGAATAGCGCATGGGGTTTCCTGCTCGCCGGCGTGAGCGGGGTGGCCTCTCCGCCCCGCGGTCCTGACGCCAGTATGGGGGCCGGCCGCGGCGATGGCCAGCCCGGCCTGACCGGCTGCAGACAGGCGGGGGCCACGGTGGTATGGTCTGCGGCGATGGGCGGGGACCCCATCGCCTGGGTCCCCGCCCGTGGGCCCCATCTCGTCCCGGAGGTCATCTCGCCATGCGTTCGCTCGTCGTCCTGGTCGCCGCCGCACTCCTGGTCGCGGCCGCGACCCCGCCCGCTGCCGCGCAGCAGGGTTTCATCCGCACCAGCTCCCTCTACGCGGAGGCGCTGGGTTCCGGCGGCATGGTGTCGGTGAACTTCGAGAAGCTGGTCAGCGACCATGTCGGGGTGCGCATCGGCCTCGGCGGCACGTTCGCGTGGTATGCCAGCTCGCTGGTGGTGCCGGCCACGGTGAGCTACCTGGTGGGCGAGCAGAACAGCTTCCTGGAGCTGGGCGCGGGCATGGCCATGATCTTCCTTCCGGACGACTTCGACGCCCAGGACGACGACCCGCTCTACGACCTGAAGGACAGCCAGATCGCCGCCGCCGGGATCCTCGGCTACCGGTACATGGGCGACTGGGGGCTGTTCATGCGGCTGGCGTTCACGCCGCTGGTCACCGAGGAGGGATTCGAGGCCACCGGCGGGGCGGCGTTCGGCTACAGCTGGTAGCGGTCGCCGGCGCGGGCTGGCCCGGCGGTCGCAGACATGATGTCTTGAGTCTATTGTTTGATGTATGGTATGATCTCTCCCTCACGACGCCTCCGCGTCGTCACCGGGAGGAGCAGCCATGCGCACCATCGGATCCTTCGGCATCTTCCTCGGGTTCTTCGTGATCTTCGCCGGACTGGTGGGATTGCTGGTGGCGGGGGCCCTGGCCCTGCGGTCGAGCCTGGCGCTGCTCATGCTGCTGCCGGCCCTGCCGGGGCTGTACGTGCTCTACGTCAAGGCCTATCGCCTGCTCGTGCGGCCGCGGACGTCACGGCCGCTCTCGCTGACTCGCTGACCGGGCCCGTGGCCAGCGGGCGCCCCGTCCGCGGTCAGCGGATCAGGGCGAGCAGGCCGAAGAGGGCGAAGAAGGCCGCCAGGGCGAACAGCGAGTACGGTCCGATGGCGCCCTGGGTCTGGTCCCGGTAGGTGCGTGGCATGCGTGATCCCCTCTCGTCTCGTGGTTGCCGGTGGGCATCCTGCCCCTGGGCCGGAGGGTGTGGCCTCCGGCGTGGTGTCGCCGGAAGGAAATCCCCCCGACCCGCTGGGTCAAGAAGTCCCTGGCCAGCCGCGGCTCGTGGCCGGCGACCGCCTCAATGTCCCGGCACGAGCACCGCCCGGGCGAGGGCGGCCGCGTCCGGACCGCCCGCCGCCGGACGGAAGTTCCGGTGCACGAGCAGGTCCTTGCCGCCGGTCAGCTCGAAGAGGGTGAAGTCGAAGGTGTAGGTCTGACCATCGGTCATGGCGATGCCGTCGCCCCAGGTGGGGTATTGCTGGTCGCCGTCGGCGTCGATGGCGTTCCAGCCGTCGCCCACGCTGAAGTCCCCGTCCTGGTCGGCGTCGTCCCAGATCTCCACCCAGTAGGTGCCCTCGGTGTCGATCTGTCCCTGGAACTGGCCGGTGCCCTCGTTCACGTCCACGGCGAAGGCGAGGGAGAGCTGCCCGCCCTGCTCGGCGTAGAGCAGCACCCAGCAGTCGGTCAGGGCGCGGGCGTCGTTCCAGGCCGCCTGTCCCTGGACGGTGAAGCCGTCGCCGCCGCCCTCGGGCACCAGCTGCGCGTCGATGGTCGTGGTCTGGCCCGAGTGGACCTGGACCGTCTGGGTCCAGGGCTGGAAGCCCGCCAGCGTCAGGCGCACCTGGTAGCTGCCCTCCGGCGCCTGGAAGGTGGCGGGGGTCACCTCGCCGGTGTCCTCGCCGCCCACGGCGATGGCCGCGCCCGCGGGCGTGGAGTTCACCTGCAGCGTGCCGGACAGCAGATCCTGGATCCCCTGGATGAAGGACTGGACGAAGCTGTCCCAGTTGCTGTCCGCGAAGGCGGTCTGGGCATAGGCCGGGCGCCACTGCTGGGC
>JAASSM010000249.1 GCA_021767885.1 bacterium
CCTCCACCAGTTCGAGGACGGCCGTCCCCTGCCCCGCGATCACGCGCGGGTCGTCATAGGGATGGATCTCCTGGGCGCCGGTCGCGGCCACCACCTCCGCGAGGGTCTCCTCGCGCGCCTGCAGCGTGGGCTCGCAGGGGATGATCCGCGCGCCGTAGCCGGCAACCGCCGCCCGCTTGACCTCGGGCGCGTTGCGGGGCATCACCACGTGGGCCGCGATGCCGCGGGTGCGCGCGGCGAGGGCGAGGGCCTGGGCGTGGTTACCGCTGCTGTGGGTGGCCACGCCGCGGGCGGCGGTCTCCGGGTCCAGCGACTGCACGGCGTTGGTGGCGCCGCGGTACTTGAAGGCGCCCACGCGCTGGAGATTCTCGCACTTGAAGACCAGCGTCGCCCCGGCCAGCGCGTCGAGGGTGCGGCAGGTGAGCGCGGGCGTGCGGTTCACCAGCGGGGCGATCCGACGGTGGGCGGCGCGGATGTCCGCGAGGTCGGGCAGGACCAGGCGCGGATCCTGGTCGGCGGCGGGTTCGCGGCGATCGCTCATCCGGCCACCCCGCTGCGGGCGCGGCCGAACCAGCGGCCTTCCTGGCGCAGGCGGGCCAGCGCCATGACCAGCGCCTCGACGTCCTGCCGCGTGTTGTAGGCCTGGACGCTGATCCGCAACAGGGCCCGGCCCTGCCAGGCGATCACCGGCACCTCGATGGCGAAGCGCTCGCGCAGCTCGCGCTGCACGGCAGCCGGGTCGCAGGGCGGCAGCGGCAGCGCGTGCATCTGGCCGAACCACGCGGCGTCGTCCGGGCAGATGGGCATCCGGCCGGTCAACCGGGTGATCTCCGCCCGGGCCTGCCTCAGCAGGTGGTGGCACCGGCGCTGCAGCCGGGGCCAGTCGTGCTCGCGCCGGAACGCCAGGGCCGCCGGGACGGCCAGGCAGGCGGCCGGATCACGGGTGCCGGTCCACTCCTGCTCGTCGACGAACCGGCTCGGCCCCGGCCGCGCGCTGCGCCACCCCCAGCTGACCACCAGCGGCTGCAGCAGGGGCTGGACCGCCGCCCGCGCCCAGAGGAACCCCGCACCCTTGGGCGACAGCAGCCACTTGTGGCAGTTGCCCACGTAGATGTCCGGGTCCAGATCCTCCAGGTCCACGGCCACCTGCCCCGGGCCGTGCGCCCCGTCCACCACCACGAGGATGCCGGCGCGCCGCGCCCGCCGGATCAGGGGCTCCAGGGGCAGGACGAGGGCGGTGGGGCTGGTGATGTGGTCAAGACACAACACGCGCGTGTGTTCGGTGACCCCCGACCAGATCTCCTCGACCACCTGCTCGACCGATTCCACTGGCAACGGCACCCGGGCGCGTCGGACCCGGGCGCCGGCGCGCTCGCAGACGAAGGTCCAGGCCCGGTCGATGGCGCCATAGCCGTGGTCGGTGAGGAGGACCTCGTCGCCCGGCGCGAGATCCAGCGAGCGGGCCACGACGTTGAGGCCGTGCGTCGCATTGGGAACGAGGACGAGGTCGTCCCGGCGGGCGCCCAGGAACCGGGCCAGCTCCGCCCGGGCATCGGCCATGCGGCCGGGCAGCTCGCGATCCTCGGCCAGGAAGGCCACCGGATTGGCCTCCAGCTCGCATTGCAGGGCCTGGTAGCGCCGGTGGACCGGTCGCGGGCACGCCCCGAACGAGCCGTGGTTCAGGAAGACCACGTCCTCGCGGAGCAGGAACTGGTGGCGCAGGCTGTCGTCCGGAGTCATCGGGCGATGATACCACCGCGTCCGGCCGGCGCACAACGCCGTTGCGTCCGGTCTAGATCACCAGCGTGGCGCCGAAGCTGAAGATGCTCAGCAGCAGCGCGGCGAGGACCGCCGCCAGGAACCCGTGGACCCGGAACCCCGGCACCAGCGCCGCCGCCAGCTTCAGCAGGATGGCGTTGATGATCAGCAGGAACAGGCCGAGCGTCAGGATGGTGATCGGCAGGGTGAGGATCACCAGCAGCGGCCGCACCAGGGCGTTGATCACGCCGAGGACCAGGCCGGCCACCAGGGCATGGCCCACGCCGTCCACCTCCACGCCCGGGACGATCCTCGCGACCACCCACAGCAACAGCCCCACCACGATCACCTGGACCAGGAAGACTTCCACGGGACACTCCTCTCGGGCGGCGGCGCCAGCGGAGGCTCCGGGTGGCGCCATGACGATGGCGTCAGGCCGGATCCTCCCCGGCGACGCGCGCGTGCTTCTCACGGTGAAGCTCGGCGATCAGCTCGAGCAGGGACTCGAGGGCGGCGGGGTCGTCCCGGAGATTGACCTGCTCGGTGTCGATCACCTCGACGGGGCAGATGGCCGGGGCGCGCTCGATCCAGTCCTCGTAGGCGGCGTGCAGGTCCTGCAGGAAGTCCAGGGGGATCTCCTGCTCGCACTTGCGGCCGCGGGCCTTGATGCGCTCGTAGGTGACCTCCGGCCGGCTCCAGAGGTAGAGGATCAGGTCGGGCGGCTGCAGGAAGGCCACCATGTTGCGGAAGACCTCGCGGTAGTTCTCGTAGTCGCGGCGATCCATGCAGCCGCGGCGGTGCAGGGTGGGCGCGAAGATCTCCACGTCCTCGTAGATGGTGCGGTCCTGCACCGCGGAGCGGCCGTGGTCCTGGATGCTCTTCTGCACCTCGAAGCGCTGGCTGAGGAAGTAGACCTGCAGGTGGAAGCTCCAGCGGGTCATGTCCTGGTAGTAGTCGTCGAGGTACGGGTTGTTGATCACCGGCTCGAAGTACATGCGCCAGCCGAGGGCCTGGCCCAGCAGGCGGGTGAGCATGCTCTTGCCCACGCCGATGTTGCCGGCCACGGCCACGTAGAAGGGGGTCTTCGGCTGCTGGCGCAGGCCGTAGCGCTGGCGCAGGGATGGCGGCATGATGGCTCCCGGAGGGGGCTGGCCCCGGCCGCTCCGGGCGGCCGTGACGCGGACTGATCGCGGCGGGCCGGGCGCCTTCGCCACGCCATGGCGCGGCCCGGGCCCCACGGGGGCGATCATACGCCGGACGCGCGGCCGGCGCCAGCCCCCAACCCCGCCCTCGGCCCGCGCTTGTCCGGATGGCGGTCGCGTACCTTCTTGGTGCGGCCGTCTCGACGCCATGCCCGCCACCCTCCAGCCGCCGAGGTCCGTCATGACCGCCTACACGACCTGGGTCGCCGCCAACGCGCTGCTGTCCGCCGCCCTGCACTTCGCCGTCCTCGGCACCCTGGGCGAGGTGATCGCCCACTGGGTGGGGCGGCGCCGGGTGGGCGGACTGCCCTGCACGCCGGTGCAGCTGGCCTGGAAGGTGGTGGCGTGGGCGGTGCTGGGAGTGGTGATCAAGTACGGCTTCGCGCTCATGAAGGGCGGCGCCCACGCGCTGGTGGATCACGGGCTGCTGCCGGCGGTGCTCGGCAGCGGCGTGGGCTACGCGGCACTGGCCTCGGTGCTGACCAACGTGTTCTTCGGGCCGCAGATGATGGCCTTCCACCGCTGGGAGGACAACCTGATCCTCGGCCGCCGCGGCTTCGCCGGCATCCAGCGGGCCTGGTGGACGCTGATCTGGTTCTGGATCCCCGCCCACACCGTCACCTTCAGCCTGCCGCGCGACCTGCAGATCGGCCTGGCGGCGGTGTGGTCGGTGGTGCTGGGGTTGATCCTCGGCCTGACGGCCGCCCGAGCCGCCCGGACCGGCTGAGCCGACGCCGGGAGCGCCGGTGTTCGCCGGCGCGGCGGCCGGCCCGCGGCGCGATTGCGGAAACCCGGGCTGGTGGTAAGATCCCGGGGATCGTCCCCTGACCGCAACGGAGAGATCGCCCATGAACGTGCGCACGACGGCCATCGCTGGCGTCCTGATCATCGAGCCCCGCGTCTTCGGCGATGCTCGCGGGTTCTTCCTCGAGACCTGGCAGCGCGACCGCTACCTGGAAGCCGGCCTGCCCGGCGCGTTCGTGCAGGACAACCTGGCCCGCTCCCGGCGTGGCGTCCTGCGCGGCCTGCACTTCCAGCATCCGCGCGCCCAGGGCAAGCTGGTGCACGTGCTCGAGGGCGAGGTCTTCGACGTGGCGGTGGACATCCGTCCGGACTCGCCCACGTTCCGGCAGTGGGCGGGCGCACGGCTCTCGGCCGAGAACAAGCACCAGTTCTGGGTCCCGGCCGGGCTGGCCCACGGCTACGTGGTGCTCAGCGACCATGCCCTGCTGGCCTACAAGTGCACCGAGCTCTATGCGCCCGAGCACGAGCGATCCCTCCGCTGGGACGACCCCGCCGTGGGCATCGACTGGCCGCTGCCGGGCGAGCCCATCCTCTCGGACCGCGACCGCGAGGCGCCGCTGCTGGCGGACCTGCCGGCCGCGTCGTTGCCCACGCTCGCCGGCCGTCCCGGACCCGTCGGCTGAGCGGCCCGCTGCAACCTCCGCCGTGGCATCTCCGTTCTCCGGTGGTCCCCCCGGACCACCAGGCCGCACCCCGGCGGCCGGAATGGAGCTGCCCATGGCCCGTGTCGCGACCAGACTCCGAGCCCTCCCACCTTGCGCCA
>JAASSM010000250.1 GCA_021767885.1 bacterium
CGAGGCCGGCGAGATGGTGGTGCGCGCCTTCGAGGGCAGCGGCAACGCGCTCTACCTCATCGCGCCCGACGACACCGTCACCCCCCTGCCGCCGGCCCCCTGGGATCTGGCCAACCCCCGGGACCTCAACGACCAGGGCTGGATCGTGGGCGACGCCGAGACCGGCGACTTCTCCGTGGACCAGGCCTTCGTCTTCGACGGCGAGCAGTACACGCAGCTGCCCCTGCCCGCCGGCTTCACCAGCGCCGACGCCGAGGCGGTCAACGATCTGGGCCAGATCGCCGGCTGGGGCTGGGACGGCAGCTTCGGCGCGGTGGTCTGGCAGGACGGCGCGGGCTTCGATCTCGGCGCGGTCGTCAGCGACCACCTGGGCACGTCCGTGGACCTTGCGAAGGCGTTCTCCATCACCGACGAGGGCTGGGTCGCCGGCTGGGGTCAGGGACCCGGCGGCGGACCGGAGATCTTCCGTGTCAGGCTGGGCCCGCCCTGCCCCGACCCGGCCTCTGGCGAGGGCATGATCCGCTGGACCGGCGCGGCCGGCACCTACCAGGACGGCGCGAACTGGTCCGGCGGCGAGGTGCCCGGCAGCGACCAGATCGTCCACGTGGGCGGCGAGGGCGGCGAGCAGATCACCCTGGCCGGCGACGCGACCAACCAGTCGCTGGTCCTGGTCACGGCCGGCGGCGGCGCGCTCATCGACGCCACCGACCACACCTGGACCCTCCTGGGGGACCAGCCCTGCCTGCCCGGTCTGCTGACATTGAGCGAGGACGGCGACATCGGCCTGCACGACCTCGTCGGCGGCACCCTCGCCATCGGCGGCGGCGCGGCGCTCGAGCACGGCGGACCGGTCACGCTCAGCGTCTACGGCGGCCAGCGCTGGCAGGTCGCCGGCGGCCCGCTGATCGCCGGCCATCCGGACACCACGCGGTTCGGATTCGACGACGCCTCCAGCATCACGGTGGCACAGGAGACCGTCCTCGGCCTGCGCACCGGGGAGCGCGCCACCGGCACCATCACCGACACCGGCGGCCTCGAGGCGCAGACCCTCGTGCTGGGCAGTCGGGGCTCCGGTCAACTCACCGTCACCGACGGCACCATCCAGGCCCCGCAGGTCATCCTCGGCGAGATCGCCGGCGGGTGGGGCCGGCTGGCGATGGACGGCGAGACTGGCAGCCTCCTGGCCGCGTCCGCCGCCCTCACCGTGGGCGAGGCCGGCGCGGGCGAGCTGGACCTCGTCCGGACCCTGGCCACCGTGGGCGACCTGGAGGTGGGCAGCCTCGCCGGCAGCGACGGCCTGGCGCTGGTCTGGCAGGAAGGCTCCCTGCTGGTCTCCGACGCGACCATCGGCAACGCCGGCACCGGCCGCGTGGACGTGCTCGCCGGCGGCGAGCTGCAGCAGAGCGGCGGCGCGGCGGTGGTGGTGGGCGCCAGCGCGGGTGGCGCGGGCGAGCTGGTGATCAGCGGCGATCCGAGCCGGGCGGAGTGCGTGAGCCTGGTGATCGGCGGGTCGGGCGAGGGGCGCGTCAAGGTGGAGCAGTCCGGCCGCCTGGTCGTGGAGCAGAGCATCCTGCTGGGCGACGGCCCCGGCGGCCATGGCGACCTCGTGGTGTCGGGCGGGCAGGTCCAGGCGCCATCGCTCGTGGTGGGCGACCCCGAGGGCGGCACCGGTGCGGTGACCATCGACACGTTCGGCGTGGTGATCGCCGAGGTGGTCGAGGTCACGGCCAGCGGCTCGCTCACCGGGCCGATCATCGAGCTGGGCCCCCCGGGGGGCCTGGCCGGCGCGCCCGCGGCCGGCGACGCGGCCGGAGCCGGCGGCGCGGCCAGCGGCACGGCCAGCGGCACGGCCAGCGGCCGTGAGGTCCGCGACACCCCCGGCGCCCTGCGCACCGACGTGCTCGACCTCGCCGCCGGCGCCACCGTGACCGTGGACTCGGTCCGCTTCGGCACCGGCTGGGCCCTGGGTGGCACCGGCAGCTTCCCCTTCGACCTGACCAACACCGGCGTGGTCTCCCCGGGCGCATCCCAGGAGGCGGGCACGTTCTCGGTGGCCGGCGACTATACCCAGACCGCGGCGGGCCGCCTGCGCATCGACGTCTTCGGCGCCGGCCCGGCCGCCGCCGGCACGGCCGATCGCCTGGCCGTCGCCGGCGCCGCCGCCCTGGCCGGCACCCTCTCGGTGCACCTGGCGCCCGACGCCGAGCCGGAGGTGGACGACCGGCACCGGATCCTCACCGCCGCGACGGTCACCGGCTCCTTCGCGCACCTGGGCCTGCCGACGGGAATGCTCGCCCACGTGGAGGTGGGCGATGGCTGGGCCGACCTGGTGATCACCCAGGTGCCCACGTCCGTGCCCCGGGACCTGCCGGCCAGCAAGGCCGTCGTGATGTCGCCGGTGGCGCCCAACCCCTTCAACCCCCGGGCCGCCTTCTCCCTCGCCGTGGCGCAGACGCAGCACGTCCGCGTGCGCGTGCTGGACCTGCGCGGCCGCGAGGTGGCCGTGGTGCACGATGGCGTCCTGGCCGCCGGCACGCCCCACGCCTTCACCCTCGACGGCCGGCGCTGGGCCAGCGGCGCCTACCTGGTGCGCGCCGAGGGCGAGGACTTCACCTCCGCGCGGAAGGTCATGTTGCTGGAATGATCGACGAGGGCGAGGCCCGAGCCGCACGATGAGCCTCTCTCGTGCCTCCTCCTCCGCGCCCGATCCCTGCCCGCACCCCGTCCGCCCCATTTGACCCCTGACCACACCGACTGTTAAAATGGGAGATCACCGGTCGGGACCGGCCCGGGACCGGGTCGTGCCGCCAGCGGCCTCCCGAGCCCGCACGCACCACCGCCGTCACGCGCGCCCATCCGGCCGCCACCCGGCCACCACCCCCAGAGGATCGCACCCCATGACCCAGCGCCCCGTGTCCGCCGCGTCCGCCGTGTCCCCCGCCGCCGCCCCGTCCCCGGCGACCCTCGCGGCGCCCGCACGCGCCCTGCTCGTCGCCCTCGCCCTCGCCCTCGGCGCGGTCGTCCTGGCCGCCGCGCCCCCGGCACGGGCCGGCGTCCACTTCCTCCCCGACGCCACCCGCGCCGACGTCCTCGCCGGCCCGCCCACCCGCGCGCTCCCGGCCTGGGACCTGCCCGGCGGCGTCCTCATCCTCGACCGGCGCTCCCCCGCGGCCGCCGCGGCCAGCGGCCCCCTCGGCGGCCAGCAGCTCGCCCCGCAGTACCCCGGCGGCGAGTTCTTCCTGGTGGGCGACCGCCCTGGCGCGCCCCACGACCACGCCGAACTCGACCGCGCCGAAGACGCCCACCCCGCGGACCACCTCGCCTCCTTCGGCCACGTCCACCTGCGGTCCGGCGACGCCACCGTCCTCGAGGTGGCCCCCGCGCGCCTCGACGCCTCCCTCCGCGCCGGCCTCTGCATCCAGCACCTCGACCGCACGCCGCTCGAACCGGCCGCGGCCCCGGACGCACCGGCCGCACCAGCCGCACCGGACGCCCCCGCCGCCGCCGGGACCCGCACCGTCGACCCCGCCCTGAAGGCCGAGTACCTCGACGCCCTCGCGCAGTCCAGCTACGACCAGCTGCTGCGCGAGCTCACCGGCGACCTCGCCTTCTGGCACCAGGGCGGCCCGAACATCGTGGACACCCGCTACTACTCCACCGTGGGCAACGACCTGATCACCGACTACCTCGCCCAGACGCTCGCCGGCTGGGGCTACACCGTGGAGCTGGACACCTTCACCGCCTGGGGCACCACCTGCCGCAACGTGGTGGCCACGCTGCCGGGCACCACCAGCCCCGACGAGCACGTGGTGGTGGGCGCGCACTTCGACAGCACCTCGCCCAGCCCGGGCACCCTGGCGCCCGGCGCCGAGGACAACGCCTCGGGCACCAGCCTGGTGATGGAGATCGCGCGAGCCAGCGCCGGCCGCAGCTTCGAGCGCACGGTGCAGTTCGTGCTCTTCGACGCCGAGGAGATCGGACTGCGCGGCAGCCAGCACTTCGTGGACGAGGCGGTGACCGAGGGCCGCGACCTGGTGGCCGCCATCACCGCCGACATGGTCGCCTACCACGACCGCAACTACGGCGTGATCATCGAGGGCCAGACGGACTGGGAGTGGCTGATGACGGCCATGGCCGAGAACATCGTCGGCTACACCGACATCGCCCACGAGAAGACGTACCACAGCTGGGGCAGCGACCACGTCCCCTTCCAGCAGGCCGGCATCGCCGCCTTCCTGGCCATCGACATGGACTGGAGCGAGTACCCCCACTACCACCAGACCAGCGACACCTGGGACCAGATCGCCGCCACCAGCGGCCTGGGCGTGCAGATCGCCCGCGCCGCGGCCGGCACCCTGGCCGACGTGGCCGGCCTGACCGGCGCGGTCACCGCCGCGCCCGACCACGCGCCGCACGCGGCCCGGGTGGACCTCGCCGCCTACCCCAACCCCTTCAACCCGCGCGGCACGGTGGCCTTCACCGCGACGCGTCCGCTCACCGGCGCGATCACCATCCAC
>JAASSM010000251.1 GCA_021767885.1 bacterium
AGCCCTGGCGCCAGGCAGTCGCCGCTGGCGCCAGGCGGCGGCACTGGCGCCAGCCGGCGGCACTGGTGCCAGGCGGCGGCACTGGCGCCAGCCGGTCTCGCCGGTGCCCGCCGGCCGCCTCTCACCGCTCGTAGTACTCGAGCGCCTCGTCCATGTGGTCGCGGAGATCCTGGATGCGGGTCTCGTTGGCGGGGTGGGTGCTGAGGAACTCCGGCGGCGCCTGGCCTCCCACCTCGCTCATGCGCTCCCAGAACTCCGGCGCCTCCCGCGGGTCGTAACCCGCCATGGCCATGAAGATCAGGCCCATCTGATCGGCCTCGCTCTCGTGCAGCCGGCTGTACGGTAGCAGGGCCCCGTACTGGGCACCCACCGCGAACGCCGTCATCCACAGCTCGCGCGTCTGGGCCGGCTTGCTCTCCAGCGCCTCGCTGAGCGCGATGCCCCCGAGCTGGGTCACCAGTCCCTGGCTCATGCGCTCGCCGCCGTGGCCGGCCACGGCGTGGGCCACCTCGTGCCCCATGACCACGGCCACGCCGGCCTCGTCCTGGCAGATGGGCAGGATGCCGGTATAGAAGGCCACCTTGCCGCCGGGCATGCACCAGGCGTTGACCTGGTCGCTCTCGATGAGATGGAACTCCCACGCATAGCCGTCGAGCTGGTCCTCCATGCCGTTCTGCCGGAAGAACCGCTCCACCGCCCCGGCGATGTTCTCGCCCACGCGCTGGATGAGCGCCACCTGCTCGGGATCGTCGCTGAGCCGGCTCTCGGCGATCACCTGATCGTACTGGGCGAAGCTGGTGTTCAGGAGCTGGGAGTCGGGAATCAGGCTGAGCTGCTTGCGGCCGGTGATGGGCACGGTGGCGCAGGCGGCGACCAGGACGGCGGCTGTCAGCAGGGCGAAGAGCGCGAAGCGGGTATCCAGGCGCGGCATCGAGGGGACCTCCGGAGAATGATCAGCACCGCGGCGACCTCTTGGCGGCAGCATAGCCGAGGCCCCGGTCGGCGGCTACCGCTGCCATGTGCCCCGAAGATTGTGGATGGCCACGCTGACGGGCCGCAGACATCACGATCCATGACACCTAGAGCGCGAAATGTCAAAAGCAAGCCCTTCGATCGGGCGTTCCAGCGGCCATCAACAATCTTCGGGGCACAGCTCAGGTGTCCTGACCGGGAACACTCTCGCGGCCCACCCGCCGGGCCAGCCGCGCCTCCACCTCGGCCGCGCTGGCCTCGATGGGCTTGTTGGTCACGTCCACCGTGGCTGCGCGCAACCGCCGGTAATGGGCGCGGGCGGTCTCCATCTCGTGGTAGACCCGCGCCGGGTCGGTGTAGAGGCCGGGCAGGGTGCCCAGACCGCTCTGCCGGTGCGCCCGGTAGCTGACCAGCAGATCGGTGCGGATCACCAGGCCGACCAGGCGGCGGTGGTCGCAGTGCTGCAGCTCGCGTGGCGGCTCGATGCCCGCCACCAGCGGCACGTTGGCCGCCTTCCAGCCCTGCATGGCCAGGTACATGCTCAGCGGTGTCTTGCCGGTGCGCGAGGGGCCGAGCAGGACCACGTCGGCCTCGCAGATGGTCCCGGGGTTCTGGCCGTCGTCGTGCTTGATGGCGTAGTCGATGGCCTCCACGCGTTCGAAGTACTCCCGGTGCAGCCGCCGGAACAGACCCGGCCGGAAACGGCTCGGCGCACCGAACTCCGACTCCAGGACGTTGAGCAGGCCACCCACCAGGTCGATGGCCGGGATGCCGGCCTCGCGGCAGCGGTCCTCCAGCAGCGCCCGCAGCTCGGCGTCCAGGATGGTGTAGACCACCATGAGCGCGTCTGTGGCCCGGGCCAGGCTCACCGCCGATTCCACGTCCTCGGGGGCGCGGATCCCTGGTTGCTTGAGGATGGGCGTGGCCGGATCGCCGAACTGCACGAGCATGGAGCGCACGAGCTGCTCGGCGCTGCTGCCGGTCCCGTCGCTGACGGCCACCACGGGCAACGAGCGTTCGGACGTGTTCATGAGCAGTCATCCTCGCCCGCGAGGGCCGGTCGCCAGACATCGGCCACGAACGCCGGCTCGAAGCCCGAGCGCGCGCGAGCGTTGGCCCAGTCGCGGACCTCCCGCTCGCGCGCCGCGGCGGTGGCCAGCCGCCGCGGATCCGGCACGATGAAGCAGCGGAGCAGATCCAGGCGGTCGGCATCCCAGCACGTCTGGACCGTGGGATGGGCGCTGCGACGCCCCTCGGTATGGGTATGGCAGGCCTCCACCAGCAGGGCGAAGGCCGGGTCCTCGAGCTCGTAGAGATGGCCGCGCAGCGCGCCCGCCAGCCGGGCGCCCCGGCGACCGTGGCCCGGGTCGTGCCCCTCGTTCTGGCGGCAGGCGTCGTGGAAGATGGCGAAGAGCTCCACCACCCGCGGATCCGCGCCCGTGGCCGCGGCCAGGCGGCGGCCGTTCTCCAGGACCCGGGCCCAGTGGGCCAGACCGTGGACGCCGTCCAGCGGCAAGGCGTAGCGGTCGACGATGGCCCGGAGCAGTTCGGCCGTGATCACGAGCGCCTCCCGTGGCGAGGGTCCGGGCACCAATCTACCACAGATCCCGCCCCGCGGTCACCGCCGGGCGAATCCGCGCCGGTCGCATTAGTGTGTCGCGTGATCGACACCGCCACCACGACTCAGCCGACACGAGAGGGACCATCATGTCGCTGACGCCCACGCCAGCCCGCACGCCGATCCTGACCACCGGCGACGCCGAGGCCAAGCGCGAGGAGATCCGCCGCTACTTCCACGACACCTACGACGTCTCCGAGAAGCTCTTCGAGGTCATGGCCGACGACGAGGCCTACTACCGCCGCGCCGATCCGCTCCGCCACCCGCTGATCTTCTACCTCGGCCACACCGCCTGCTTCTACGTCAACAAGCTGGTGCTGGCCAAGCACGTCACCGAGCGTGTCAACCCCCGCTTCGAGTCCATGTTCGCCATCGGCGTGGACGAGATGAGCTGGGACGACCTCGACGAGCGGAACTACGACTGGCCGCCGGTGGCCGACGTCTGGGAGTACCGGCGCAAGGTGCGCGCCGTGGTCGACCAGGCCATCAGCGACCTGCCGCTGTCGCTGCCCATCACCTGGGATTCGCCCTTCTGGGTGATCCTCATGGGCATCGAGCACGAGCGCATCCACCTGGAGACCAGTTCCGTGCTGATCCGTCAGCTGCCCACCGAGCTGCTGCGCGACCACCCCGACTGGCCGGTCTGCGACCGCCAGGGCCGGGCGCCGGAGAACAGCCTGCTCACGGTGCCCGCCGGCCGCGTGACCCTGGGCAAGCCCCGCGATCACGGCCTCTACGGCTGGGACAACGAGTACGGCCGGCTGGTCCAGGACATCCCGGCCTTCCAGGCCGCGAAGTACCTGACCACCAACGGCGAGTTCCGGCAGTTCATCGACGCCGCCGGCTACCGCACCGAACGCTTCTGGACGGAGGAGGGCTGGGCCTGGCGACAGTACGAGCAGGCCGAGCATCCGCGCTTCTGGGTACCCGACGGGCAGGACGGCTACCGCCTGCGCTGCCTGACCCGGGAGATCCCCATGCCGTGGGACTGGCCGGTGGAGGTGAACTACCTGGAGGCCAAGGCCTTCTGCAACTGGAAGGCCGAGGTCACCGGCCAGCCGGTGCGCCTGCCCACCGAGGAGGAGTGGTACCGCCTGCTGGACCACAGCGGCCTGCCCGATCAGCCGGACTGGGACCGCGACCCCGGCAACATCAACCTCGCCGAGTGGGCCTCCTCCTGCCCGGTCACCGACCACGAGCAGGGCCAGGGCTTCCACGACGTCATGGGCAACGTCTGGCAGCACACCGAGACGCCCATCACCGGCTTCCCCGGCTTCGCGGTGCACCCGCTGTACGACGACTTCTCCACGCCCACCTTCGACACCAAGCACAATCTCATCAAGGGCGGCTCCTGGATCTCCACGGGCAACGAGGCCACCCGCGACAGCCGCTACTCCTTCCGGCGCCATTTCTACCAGCACGCGGGATTCCGCTACATCGTCACCGACGCGCCGGTGGAGATCCGCGAGGACATCTACGAGACCGACGCCCTGGTGGCCCAGTACTGCGAGTTCCACTACGGGCCGGAGTACTTCGGCGTGCGCAACTTCCCGGCGCGATTGGCGGAGATCTGCCGCGAGCTGGCGCAGGCCGAGGGGCTGCCCACGGGCCGCGCCCTGGACCTGGGCTGCGCCACCGGCCGGGCCACCTTCGAGCTCGCCCGCAGCTTCGACCACGTCACGGGCATCGACTTCTCCGCGCGGTTCATCCGCGTCGGCCACGAGCTGCAGGAGAAGGGCTACACCCGCTGGGCGGTGCCGGACGAGGGCGAGCTGATGAGCTACCGCGAGGCGGCCCTGGCGGAACTGGGGCTCGACGGCTTGGGCGACCGGGTGGAGTTCTGGCAGGGTGACGCCCACAATCTCAAGCCCCAGTTCACGGGCTACCACCTGATCCTGGCCGCCAACCTCGTCGACCGCCTG
>JAASSM010000252.1 GCA_021767885.1 bacterium
CAGGGGCCATTCCGGATACAGGCGCGTGGAGCACGCGTGGGGGAAGCCGGCCGCGGTCCGCCGTCCCACGATCCGGAACTCGGACGGATCCACCAGGCCTGCGGCCTGCAGGGCCTCGAGCTCGCCGGTGCGGACCGCCCGGGCATCCACGACGCCGCTGCGCACCGCCGCCACCACCGACAGGTGCGAGCCGACGAAGTCGAGGGCGACCAGCTCGGCCTGCGGGTCGACGCCCGCGGCGACCAGCTCGCGCGGGACGGCCAGCCAGCCCCCGAAGGACTGGAGCGCCGGGGCCGCCAGCGAATGGCCACGCAGATCCTCGAGGCGGTCGAGGCCCTCGTGGTCGGCCCGGCGGAACACCACGCCACCGAACCGGGTGATGTCCTGCTCTCCGATCCGGTGCCCCACCATCGCCAGCGGCGCCACCTGGTGCTGGGCATCCACCTGGACGAAGAGCAGCGGGTTGACCAGCAGCAGGTCCACGGCGGCGGCCTCCACCGCCGGAGCGACCTCGGCGAAACCCAGCGGCACCAGCTCGCAGCGTCCCGGTTGCAGGGCGCGGGAGAGGGCGTCGGCCAGGGACTGCCACTGCGCCCGGCAGCGCGCCGCCCCGTTCCGCGCCAGGACGCCCAGGCGGAGGGTCGCCCCCGGAGCCGCGCGGTAGATCTCGCGCCCGGCCTGGCGGACCGCGGCGCCCGCGGGCAGGTCGGCGAGGGCCACGCCGAAGCGTCGCAGCGCCCCGGCCGCGAAGAGCGCGCGGTTGGGGCTCTCGTGCTCGATGGGCACGCTCGCCACGGGGCGTCCGCCGAGGATCAGCCCGGCCATGACGCCGGCCAGTCGCCCCTGGTCGCGCGCACTGGCCATGGTCCCGCCCAGGACGCCCGTGCCCAGGTAGAAATCCCAGAGGCCGAGGACGGGCGCCGGCGAGGCGTCGGCGATCCAGGCCGCGCTCTCCTCGTGGCCGAAGTAGCGGCCCGCGGCGTCGCGGTTGAAGACCGTCAGCAGGACCACGTCGCGCCGGGGATCCAGCGCGGTCAGGCGGTCCTGCAGCTCGTCGCGCGCGAGCCCGGTCCAGTACCGCACCTCGCAACCAGCGGCGGCATCGCCGAGGGCGCGCCGGGCGGCGGCTAGCTCGGCCCGGCCGGTGGGCGTGTCATCGGCGATCACCAGGCAACGGTCGATTCCCGGCCGCAGGGTTCGCGCCAGCGCCAGGGTGGCCGCCGGATCGGTGCGCTCGACAACCCCCGTGTACCAGGCTGGATCGTCGAGCATCCCGGAGTGGAAATCGTTGATGCCGCAGAAGACGACGGGCGTCTCCGGGAACAGCCGCGTGCGGTGGCGCCGCACCAGGTCCAGGGCATTGTTGTCGCTGACCACCACCAGGTCCGGACGCAGGCGGCCCGCGCGCGCGGCGATCAGCGCGAGGACCTGCGCCTCGGTCTCCGCCAGCGGGTAACGCTTGCTGTCCAGGTATACGGTGTGCAGCTCCGCCGGCCGGTGGTCGGCGAGGGCCCGGGAGAGGCCGTCATGGAGCTGGTCGGTCCAGGACTGCCCGGCGTGGTACGAGTGCAGCACCAGGACCCGCGGCAACGCCAGCGAGCGCTCCGCGGGAGGATCCGGAGGACTGGCTGCCACCGCGCCGGGCGGCAGGAGGCTGGCCAGGAGCAGGAGCCCGGCGAGGACCACCATGGCTCCGCCCTGGCGCGGCGTGCATGCGGATACGGAACGATCTGGACTGACGGACACGGATGCTCTCCTGGGCGCTGCTACTGCCTCCCTCCTTGTCCGGGGCATCGGCGGGCTGTGGGTTTCCTTTAGGACGGGGAGCCAGGCTCATCGCCCGCCCGTCCCCAACGGTCCAGCGCCTCGCACGCCGCCCGGTGGCCCAGGTCCACCGCCTCGTCCAGGCGGTGGACGTCCTCCACGCCGAAGGCGACGTCCAGCGCCGGCCGGATGAGGACGTCGGGCGGCTCGAGGGCCAGGCGCGTCTCGGTGATCACCCGCTGGGGGATGTCGAAGGACTTCATGAACAGCTCCACGGTGAGCGAGCGGAACTCCCGGTTGCGCAGGCGCTTGATGGCGCCCAGCAGGCCACGCTTCTCCTCGAAGTCCAGGTGGCGATCATGGGGCGCGCCCACGTCGCTGGCCAGGATGGGCGCCAGGCTCATGGTGCGCGCCACGTCGGTGGGCAGGTTGTTCAGCAGACCGCCGTCGATGAGGATGCGGCCGAGGTGCTCCACGGGGCTGAGCACGCCGGGCAGGGCGCTGGTGGCCAGCAGGGCGGGCACCAGCGGCCCCTCGCCCAGGATCACCAGCGTGCCGCGCTGCACGTCCACGGCGGTGACCTTCAGCGGGATGCTCAGGTCCGCGAAGTCGGCCGGCAGGTGCTCGGCGAGCACCGAGGCGATGCCGTCGCCGCCGATCAGCCCCCCGAGGGCCCCGAAATCCAGGAGGTCGTGGAAGTGGATGCCATCCGGGGCATCCACCATGTCGCGTGCCCGGTAGCCGGCGCCGGCCAGGGCGCCCACGATGCCGCCCATGGAGCACCCGGCGATGGCCGCGATGGCATGGCCGCGTTCCTCCAGCGCCTGCAGGACGCCGATGTGGGCGAGGCCACGCGCGCCGCCACCACCGAGGGCCAGGCAGACCGGCTGGCGTTCAGCCATGGAGGACCTCCTCGGGATGGGCGAGGTCGGTGGCCAGATGCTCGAGCAGGCGGGCGACGTGCAGCCCGTCCACCAGGGCGTGGTGCGCGTCCACGGCGATGGGAACGGTCAGCTCCGTCTCGCCGGCGGTGCAACGGCCGAGCACGATCCTGGGCACCGAGTCCAGCCGACCGTGCCGGCAGGGGTTGACCACGCCGGTGAACCGGATCCACGGCAGCACCGAACCGTGGATGGTGGCGTCGTCGTGGGGGCGGTCATCCAGGGCGGCACCGCCGTCGGGAGCGGGCGCGGCCATGGCCTCGCGGGCGCCGGCCACGAAGGCGGGGAAGTCCGCGGCGTCGGGGAAGTGGCAGAAGCGGAAGGCGCCCTCTTTTCCCGGCACGGTGGCCGAGACCCGGATGCGGCGGTGGACCCAGACGCCGCCGGGCCGCAGGCGGTGCCGGAACTCCTCCACCGCGTTGACCGCACGCAGGACCAGGTACCAGCAGGCCAGGGCGAAGGGCTGCTCCTGTTCGGCGCACCAGTGCCGCGTGCGGGTGACCGGGACCTCGGCCGTGATGCTGAAGAACGGCTGCTCGTAGGTGCGGAACAGCTCGTAGATCCCGCGGCGGGGCCAGTGGTCGAGGTCGAGGTCGTGGCCAGCGGACATGGCGGCGCTCCCGGGGTTCAGTTCGTGGAAACCAGCGACAGGCGATGCGCGGGCGGACCGGGCGACAGCGGGGTGGCCTTGCCGGTGGCCCAGTCCGCGTGCCCGGCCAGGAAGTGGGGCGACCACGGGTGGCCGGACTGGCCCCCCGGCATGTGCAGGATGCCGTCGCGCTCGCGACCGGGCGAGACCACCAGGCGCTGGCTGGCCCCGGTGCGCCGGTGCTGCACGCGGGGCATGAACGAGTCCCCCGGCAGCGGCTGCGGGGGTGCGGCCAGCCATCGCTGCAGGCGAGCATCGAGCTGGACGAAGGGGTGCGCGACGCGGACCCGGTTGCGGTCGCCCCAGACGAAGCGGTGGAGGTCGGCGCCGTCGGCGGCGGCGATCTCGCAGGTGCGGTCGACGGCCTGCCGCACGAAGTGATCCCAGTCGCGGCTCCAGGGCGGCAGCAGGTGCGGCGGGCGCGCCTGCAGCACCGCCCAGGTCACGGCATGGCGATACGGCAGCCAGGAGGCTCGCAGCTCCGGGTGTGCGTCCAGGGCGCGGTGGGTCAGCAGGTGGTAGAGGTCGTCGACGCACTGGAAGGCGAAGCCGCGGACCAGGCGGTAGGCGGCCGACGCCGGCTCGGCCCGGCCGGTCCATCCGTCGCGCAGGATGGCGGCGAACTCCTGGCGGAGCGAGTCGGCACCGGCAGCGGCGACGGCGGCGGGATCCGGGCGCGCCAGGACCGCCAGGGCCAGGTCGCGCCAGCGGGCGAGCATCAGGGCGCGGTCGTCCAGCTGCAGGGCGAGGTGGTCCCGCTCCCGACCTTGGTCCATGGCGCGCAGGCCGTCACGGATCTGGCGCGCGCGGGCGCCCAGGGCGTAACCGCCATCGCCGATCACCGCCAGGTCCTCGCCGGCTGTCACCCGGTTGTTGGCGGTCCAGATCAGCCCGTCCGGGGGGTCGAGCAGGCGCGGCTGCTCCACGGCGTCGCGGTAGCCGTCCCAGCGGCAGCTGCCGTCGGCCCAGGAGACGGACAGGCGGCCGTCCCAGCCCACGCGCCGGGGAATGCGGCCGGCGATGGTCCAGGCGATGCGGCCGCCGGCATCGGCGCAGACCAGGTTCTGCGGGGGGATGCCGATGCCCGGGGCCAGGGCCACGGCGGCCTCCACGTCCGCGGCGGTCTCCAGGCCGCGCA
>JAASSM010000253.1 GCA_021767885.1 bacterium
CTCGCGCCGGGGGCCGCGTGCGTCCCGGGGATCACCCCGGCTAGCAGCCGAGCACGTGCTCGGACTCCGCGGGGAAATGCTGCCTGAGGCAGTCCGGACAGAGGGTGTGGGAGAACCAGGCATCGCTGCGCTCGCCCACGTATTGCTCCACGCTCTGGTACTCGCCGGACTCCGTTCGCATCCGCTTGCAGTGGCTGCAGATGGGCACGATCCCGCGCAGCAGGCGCAGCTCCGATCGCGCCGTCTGGAGCTGCCGGCGCAGGCTCCGCTCGCGCAGGAAGCGGTGGTGGGCGCGCCGCCGGATGCGGTTCTGGGACAGCGACACGAGCAGGCCCATGACGTTGGCCGCCAGGTAGGTGGTGACCATGGCCAGCACGGTCCGCGGCGAGTCGCCCAGGGGGCCGGACAGCAGCAGGACCACGCACAGGGCGGTGAACGTCAGGCTCGCCACCGCCTGCAGCCGCGTGGGCACCGGGACCACGGCGTACGCGCCCAGGATGGCCAGCACGCCGAACATGGGCGCCGGTAGCCAGTCGACCGGTCGCAACGCCACCATGGTCCCGAGGAAGGCGGCCTCCAGGAGCATGAACGCCAGGGCGGCCCGGTCCAGTTGCCCTGGCCGCCGGACCCGGCGCAGGGCCCAGAACGCCAGCCCCGACCCCAGCAGCAGTCCGGCGCGCAGGCCCAGCGTCAACGCGGTGTCGAGACCGGGCTGGAAGAAGATGGCCTCCACGGCCACGAAGGCGCCCGTGATGACGATGGCCACCGCGACCAGGCGCTGCATGAGCAGCCGGTCGCTCCGGAGGGCGCGGCGACGGAAGGCCCGCTCGGCGGCGGGATCGGCGAAGCGATCCCGCTGCAGGCAGGGTTCGGAGCGAGCGAGGACCGGCATGGCGGATCTCCGGCGGCGACGTGTGACGATCTGGGCGGTGGGGCCGCAACCATCAGGGTTTCCCTCGTGTTCGGTCCTGGCGCTCGGGGACTTGACCACGATCTGCCGGCGCCGCCGCTGGGGCCGCTCACGGCCCGTCCACGGTGCCGGTACCGACGGCGAGGGGCCCCCGGCGACGGCCGGGGGCCCCCTGGTGCCATGACTCGCGTGCCGTGGCCTGGCGCGGAGCCCTAGCCCTCGCCCGGCAGCCGGACCTGCACGGTGTCCACCTGCACGGTGATGGCCTCGAGCTGCTCCTGCGTGGCGGGACGCACGTCCTCCTGGTAGCGGCCGCCCAGGTGCGTGCTCAGGAACTTCTCCATGGCCACGGCCAGGGCCTTGCGGTTGCCCGGAGCGCGGAAGCCATGCCCCTCGTCCGGAGCCACGATGTACTCCACGGGCTTGCCCTTCTCGCGCAGCGCGACCACGATCTGGTCGCTCTCGTGCTGCTTGACCCGGGGGTCGTTGGCGCCGTGGACCACCAGCAGCGGGGCCTCGATCTGGTCCACCGCGTAGAGCGGCGAGCGCGCGATGAGGTCCTGGCGGTCGGCCTCCACCTCGGGATCGCCCACCCGCTTGTACCACGACCCCTCGAGGAACGGCTTCCAGTACTCGGGGAAGCTCTCGATGAGCGTGATCAGGTTGCTCGGCCCCACGTAGGGCACGCCGCAGGCGTACAGGTCCGGCGTGAAGGCCACGCCGGCCAGGGTGGCGTAACCGCCGTAGCTGCCGCCGAAGATGGCCACCTTCTCGGGGTCGGCGATCCCCTCGTCGATGAGCCAGTGCACCGCATCGGTGATGTCGTGCTGCATGGCGCCGATGCCCCACTCGCGGTTGCCCGCGTTGAGGTACGCCTTGCCGTAGCCGGTGCTGCTGCGGTAGTTCACCTGCATCACGGCGTAGCCCCGGTTGGCCAGGAACTGGGCGTAGGGCTCGTAGCCCCAGTAGTCGCGGGCCCAGGGGCCGCCGTGGATGTACATGACCACCGGCAGGTTCTGTGGCGCCTTGCCCCGCGGGAGCGTGAGGTAGCCGTGGATGGTCATGCCGTCGCGGGCGGTGTAGCGCACCGGCTTCATGGGCGCCAGGTGCTCGCTGGGCAGATCGGGGCGCGAGCGGTACTGCAGCGTGGCCTCGCCGGAGGCCACGTCGTAGAGGTAGACCGAGCCGGGGTCCACGTCGCTGGCCACGGCGGCCAGCACCCTGGTCAGCTCGCGATCGGTGCTGGTGATGGCGATCTCGCCGTCGGGCAGCGCCTTCTTCAGGTTCTCCCACAGGCGCGCGGCCTCCTCGGTCTTCGGATACACCCGCACGCGGTCGCCCACGTAGCTGGTGGCCATGAGCTCGTCGGTGCCGGGATGGAAGCTGGCGCCGCCGAAATCGACCTCGTCCTCGGGGTCGCGCTCGACGTACTGCATCACGCCGGTCTCGACGTCCATGAGCATGAGCTGGGTCTTGTCCACGTCGCCCACGTTGCTCTCCACGTAGACGTGACGACCATCGCGGTGGAAGCGGATGGGGTTGAGGTCCTCCTCGTAGGTGGCGGTGGCCAGCTGGGTGTAGCCCTGCAGGTCCACGCGCAGCAGCTCGCTGCCGCCGCCGGGGGTGGCGCGGATCGCCAGGCGGAGCTGGCCGTCGAGGTCGAAGATCCAGCCGCCGATGTCGTCGGTGTTCTCGCGCATCAGCGTGCGCTCGCCACTGGCGATGTCCACGCGGTAGACGTCGTGGAAGCTGGGATCGCGGTCGTTCAGGCCCACGATGATGATGCCGGGATTGTTCTTGGGCACGGAGTAGATCATGGCCCGGACGCCGTCCACCGGGGTGAGGTCCCGGGCGCTGGGCACGCCGGTGTCGGCCACCACCTCGCCGTCGGGGTCCACCGCCCAGACGTGGAAGTTCTCGTCGCCACCCTTGTCCTGGACGTAGAGCAGGTACTGGCCGTCGCGGCTCCAGAAGTAGCCGGGGACGGGGCGCTCGTCGGCGGTCACCGGCCGGGCGGCGTCGAAGGGCTCGTCCGCGCGCTTGACCCAGATGTTGCGCGCGCCGTTGTACGGCTTCATGAAGCTGAGCCACTGGCCGTCGGGCGACAGCTGCGAGCCGGAGATCTCCGGATCCCCGAAGAAGAGTTCACGATCGAGCAAGGGGGGCATGGTCCGGGCGACCTCCTGGGTTTCGCTGTCGTTGCCGCCACCGCAGCCGCCGACGGCGAACAGGGCGACCAGGGACACGATCCCCAAGACTAACCACAACGGGCGCTTCATGACAGGGCTCCTCCGGATGGGCAGGGGTGGGGTGACGGGTGCTCGGGGACAATCTACGGGAGCGGCCGCGAAAAGGTTGTGGAGAAAAGCGCGGCGGCGGCCCGTCGCGGGGCCGCCGCCTGGAGGGGACCGGCGGTCGGGGAGGGCCCGGGCCGCGCCCTGACCCGCCGGCCGGGGCGCGGCCCCCGTCCTGGCGCTGGCCGTCCCAGGTGAACCGCTGCGCGCCGGCGGGCAGCGGGCCGCGGTGCAGGGTGCGGACCCGGCGGCCGGCGAGGTCGTGCACCGCCACGGTGACCGCCTGCGCGGCGGGCAGATCGAAGCGGACCCGTGTGCGGGGGTTGAAGGGGTTGGGCCACGCGTCGAGGCTCACCAGCGACGGGGCCCCGGGAGCGCCGGTGGGCTGCGCGGGCGCACCGGAGAGGGCGAACTGGCCGCCGGAGACGTTGACCAGGAAGAAGTTGTCGTCGATGTCGACGGTCAGGCCGCTGAACGTGCCCTGCAGGGTGTCGGCCGAGACGGCGGACACGGTGATGGCGCCGCTGATGCTGATGAGCTTGTGGGCGGCGGGCAGATCCTGCAACCAGGGCAGCAGGGTGTCCTGGTCCAGCGTGTCGGGCAGGTCGAAGCTCTCGGCATCGTCCAGGAAGCCGAAGATGGCGTCGCCCACGGTGATGTCGATGGGGTAGGTGCCCGGTGTGAGCGGCCCCACGGACTTCAGGGCGATGAGCGCGGCGTCGTAGGTGCCGTCGGCGTTGGCCACCACGCCGTAGGCGATGGTGCCGACGGTGTCGAGCAGCGCGGCGGCCGAGCCGCCGCCCACGGCCTGGTCCGCGCCGGGCGGCAGCGAGCCGTCCGGCAGCAGGGCCGACCCCGCGGCGGCGAACGTGCCGCCGTAGGACGGGAATGGCGTCTGGACGTAGTCGAAGCCGATGCTGCCAGCGTCGTAGAGCGTGTCGGGGTCGGCGATCTGGGCGGCGGCCGGCGTGGTCGCCAGCGCCAGCGGCAGCGCCGCCAGCAGCAGCGCCGCCAGCAGCAGCCCGGTCGGGTGCGCGACCGTGCGCCGGCCGCGCCCGCAGTCATGGCGGTCACGTGGGGTCATGATCATGATCCTCCAGCATCCTGGAACGGGGGTGGTGTCTCTCCCGGGGATCATACCACGGCGGCGCCGGCTGCGGGGCGGCGTCGGCGCCCCGGACCGCCGGCGTCCGGTCAGCCGTCGAGGCGGAAGGAGGCGAAGAAGGCCTCCGCGCCGGGCTCCTCGAAGAGGCTGCCCGCGCGGTCCCAGGCCAGCAGCA
>JAASSM010000254.1 GCA_021767885.1 bacterium
CCGCAGTTCGAGCAGAGCTTCCTGGTGGACGACATCCCGTCGCTCGACGCGATCTTCCCCGCCGCCACCGAGGGCGAGGCCATCCACCTCGCGGGCTTCAACCTGTCCGGCCTCGACCCCTGCCCCAAGGGCTTCCTCGCCGGCGTCTGGCACGACGACCCCGCCACCGAGGATGGCAGCGGATATTTCCGTGGCCGCTGGGTGGGCCTGTACGGCGTCACCGAGGGTCACCTGATGGGCGCCTACGGCTTCACCGAGGACGGCGAGCGCGTGTTCTTCGGCAAGTACATCACCCGCGGCGGCCAGTTCCGCGGCCTGCTGCGCGGAGCCTGGGAGCCCGGTGAGGAGCCTGGCAGCGGCGAGTTCCGCGGCCAGTGGATCAACGCCTCGGAGGAGGTGGAGGGCGTGCTCGGCGGCCGCTACCTGGACCGCCCCGAGCGTCCTGGCGGCTTCTGCCAGGGCCGCTGGGCCACGCTCTGCGACGAGGAGGCCAGCGACCAGATCGAGGAGTGAGGTCTCCGGTCTCCCAGTTCCCTCGCTCCTGATGGCGGCCCGCCAGCGCTGGCGGGCCGCCTTGACGCCTGGCTCCGCCCGCCGGATACTACCGTTCATTCCCCATCGATCACCCCGACTGCGAGAGGAAACCATGGCCAAGCACCTCGACGTCCTGCTGCTGCTGGCGCTGCCCGCCAGCGGCAAGAGCGAGGCCCGCACGTACCTCGCCACCCTCGACGCCCAGGAGTGCGAACAGCACTTCGGCATCGGCCAGACCGTCCAGCTGGACGACTTCCCCTACGTCCACCTCATGCGACGGATCAGTGACGAGATGACCGCGCGCGGCCACACCGGCGCCTACTTCCGCAGCGCCGCCCTGCCGTTCCGCGAGCCCCTGGACTGGGGTACTCTCATCGAGCTGCTCAACGAGGATTACCGGGACGTGCTGGACCGCCACCAGCCGGCGCCGGCCAGCGCCGCGGAGTGGATCTTCGACCGCTTCGACCGCGCCCGCGGCCTGGTGGGCGCGCCCCTGGTCTTCGCCGACATGGATCCCGCCCTGCGGGCCGAGCTGGCCCGGGCGCTGGAGGACGAATGCCGGGACCTGCTGGAGAAGAAGAACGCCGAGCACCCCGACACCCTCGAGGGCAAGACCATCCTCTTCGAGTTCGCCCGTGGCGGCGCCGACGCCTCCCCCATGCCGCTGGTGGAGCCCTATGGCTACCGGTACAGCCTCTCGCGCCTGGCACCGGAGATCCTGGACAAGGCGGCCATCCTCTACATCTGGGTCACGCCCGAGGACTCGCGCCGCAAGAACGAGGAGCGCACCGATCCGGACGACCCCGGCAGCATCCTCAACCACGGCGTGCCCAAGGCCGTGATGTACGGCGACTACGGCTGCGACGACATGAACTGGCTGCTGGAGAACTCCGGCCGCGAGGACACCGTGCGCGTGGAGCGCGACGGCCGCAGCTGGCACCTGCCGGTGGGCCGCTTCGACAACCGCGAGGACCTCACCACCTTCATCCGCGACGACCGCGGCCAGTGGGCCCCGGCGGACATCGAGCGCCTGCGCGCCGGCATGGAGGAGGCCTTCGCCCACCTGCATGCCGCGCGGGCGAAGCTCGACCGCTAGCTCACGCCCTGGTCCGGCGACGGGGACGCCGATGGCGGCCGCGGCGGCCGGGACCGCGGCGGGCATGACGACAGACGGCCGTCCGGCTCCGTGCAGGAGCGGGGCGGTCGTTCTGCTTCTGCCGCGCGGCGACGATCAGGCCAGACGCGCGAGCAGCAATCCCAGGAAGCCCAGCAGGAAGACGAACCAGCCGCCGGCCATGACCGCCTTGCCGCGGCCGAGGGGGCCGTCGGTCTCGTAGGGCACGGCCGTCACCCGCACGGGGCGCGCGGTGCGGCGGGCCTTGCTGGTCATCTGGGTTCCGATGAGTGCGATGAGGGAGCCGAGAACGATCAGGAGCGATGACGGGAGTATGAACTCGTCCATGGAAGCCATCCGGTTCGGCCGCAGGGCGGCTCACCGAGGACGCTCCGCACCACCACGGGCGAAGCGCCGTCCCCCGGCACCCGGCACAGCGGCCAGGCCGTTCCTCCAGGGGGACCGCCACCGTCGGCCACCGCTCCCGGGAGGGATCGGGCCGACGGGGCACGTTGTCAACGCATGCAAAGGATAGGCCAGCGGCGGCGCCGGGAAAAGCCCCGCGGATGCGAGTTTCTGGCCAGAAAGAGAACTGATTGATTTTCCGTCAGATCCGGACGGGCTCGCGGGCCAGTCCACCGCCACACGACCCCGCTGGCACGCTCGCCCGCCTCCGCCGCGGTCCCCGGGCCGCGAACTCGCGGCGGCAGCCCGCACGGAGCGCGGACCCTAGCCCGCGCCCAGTCGCGTGGCCAGAAAGACCAGTCCGAAGCCCGTCAGGTAGATCAGTCCCGCCCAGGCCAGGATCCGGAGCAGACGCCCGGGGCGCTGGACCGCCGGCACCAGGGGATGGCGCACGGCGGCGAAGTTCAGCCACCCCACCACCGGCGCGGTGAGGAACGCGGTGATGGTGGCGACGTCGATCAGGGCCCGCAGACCGCTCAGGCCGTACGCGATCACCGCCCAGCCGGCAGCGA
The DNA here is from genome assembly GCA_021767885.1 of bacterium. Next base: position 2,626 of record JAASSM010000254.1, read on the forward strand.
TCAGCACGACGAGCACGGCCACGTAGACGACACGGCTCCCGGAGGCGTCGGTGGCCTGCCAGCGGTCGCGGGCCCGGAGCAGGCGCCAGCAACCCACGAGCGTTCGCGTGTAGCCGTCGCAGACGGTGAGCGTGGTGGAGAACATGGTCACGAAGGCCACCGTGGCGATCACCCAGCGGCTCCATTCGCCGAGGGTGCCGGCGTACATGTCGGCCAGCTGGCGGGCGAAGACCAGCCCCGAGCCCGAGAACTCCCGGCCGGTGCCGAACATCACCAGCGCCCCGAAGCCCAGGAAGGCCACCGCCAGGACCGAGGTGACGGCGTAGCCCACGTGGAAGTCGAAGCGGCAATCATCCACGTTGGCCTCCCGGTCCTCCACCTCGCACTTGGCCAGGGTCCACAGGGAGGACCACACGCTGATGTCCAGCGGCGCGGGCATCCAGCCCATGAGCGCCAGCAGGAACGCCACCCCCGCGGCGGTCCACAGGGGCGGCGTGGGCGCGGCCAGGTCGCCGGCCGGGCCATGGGCGAGCGCCGCGGCGGCGGCCCAGAGCGTGAGCACCGCCAGCAGCGTGATCATGAGCTTCATGGCCCGGTCCAGGGTGCGGTACCGGCCGCCGACCAGGATGGCCGCCACCACGGCGAACACGGCCAGCGCCAGCCGCGGCACGGGCCAGTCCAGGCCGCTGAGCGAGCCCAGCAGGCCCGCCGCCACCAGCGTGACGGCCGCGGCGTTGACCACCGAGCTGACCGCAGCCACGGCGAGGAAGAGCCAGAGCGCCCAGGCGCCCTGGCGCCGGTAGCCGTGCAACAGGCTCTCGCCGGTGGCCGCGGTGTAGCGGTGGGCGAACTCGAAGAAGGGGTACTTCAGCAGCAGGATCAGGACCACGGCCCAGAGCAGCTCGAAACCGAAGCCCGCGCCCGCCCGCGTGGCCTGCACCAGGTGCGAGCCGCCGATGGCCGCCCCGGCGAAGAGCAACCCCGGCCCGACGGCGCGCCAGCGGCCATTCATCGCCCGGCGGCCTCGTCGGCGGCCGCGCTGGCCGGCCGGCCCTCGCGGTGGCGGTAGCGCTCGAACGCCTCGCGGGCGTCGCCGGCCATGGGGCGGGGTCGTCCCGTGTTCAGGTCGAAGAGCACGAAGGTCACGTCCGCATCCACCAGGCGCTCGCCGGTCTGCTTCCGGATCACCTCCTGCTTGCAGACGGCGCTGCGGCCGCCCAGCTTGCTGATCCAGCAGCGGAACTCCAGCCGGTCGTGCATGTGGGCGGGCCGACGGTAGTTCACGTTCAGGTTCACCACGGCGATGCCCTGGCCGGCCTCGTCCCAGGCCGTGAGGTCGATGTCCTGATCCAGCCAGCGCCAGCGGGCCTCCTCCAGGAGCTCCACCCAGCGGGCGTTGTTGACATGGCCGTAGACATCGAGGTGGTAACCGCGGATCTTGATCTCGGTGCTGAAGACCATCATGGCGACCTTCCGATGAGAGGCGACCCCATGATGGAGGGTGTGGCGGGGCTGTCAAGACCGCGGGGTCGGATGCAACCCTGTCCGCGACCCGCGAGGCCCGTGCGCGTCTGGCCGGATGGCCGGGGCCGCCGGCGCACCACCGATGGTTGCCGAAGTCCGGGGTCGCAGCGAGCTTGTCGGGCGCCCGCGACGCGGTCGTCCAGCCGGTGGCCGCCCCGCACCGTCGAACCCGTAACGAGCAGGACCGTGGATCATGGCCGAGAACACGACCATCTCCGTCGCGCGCGGCGACGGCATCGGGCCCGAGATCATGGACGCCACCCTGGCCATCCTCGAGGCCGCCGGTGCGCGGTTGAACTACGAGTTCGTGGAGATCGGCGAGCAGGCCTACCTCG
>JAASSM010000255.1 GCA_021767885.1 bacterium
CTCAACGTGGGCGGCATGCTCATCGCCTTCATCGCCCTGGTGGCCATGGTCAACTTCGGCCTCGGCTGGATCGGCACGTCGCTGCAGGAGATCTTCGGCTGGGTCTTCGCCCCGCTGGCCTGGACCATGGGCGTGCCCTGGGAGGAGGCCCGGGCCTTCGGCAACCTGCTGGGCACCAAGATCGCGGTGAACGAGTTCGTGGCCTACATCGAGCTGGTCCGCGCCACGCAGGATGGCACGCTCTCGCCGCGCAGCGTGGTGATCGGCACCTACGCGCTGTGCGGTTTCGCCAACTTCTCGAGCCTGGCCATCCAGATCGGCGGCATCGGCGCCCTGGCACCCGAGCGTCGCGGCGACCTGGCCCGGCTCGGGCTCAAGGCCATGTTCGCCGGGGCGTTCGCCTCCTGGCTCACCGCCTGCGTGGTCGGGGTGCTGGTGGCCCCCTGACCCCGGCCCACGCCCCCGGCCCCGGAGATTTTTCCGCGGAGGACCTCATGCCGCGCTTGCAATTGACCCCCCGTTCTGCTTACCCTTTCCGCACCAGCCTGGTCGTCCGGATCACCGACCTGAACTACGGTGGGCATCTGGGCAACGACCGGCTCCTGGCCCTGCTGCACGAAGCGCGCGTGGCGTTCCTCGCCGATCACGGGTGGACCGAGCACGATTGCGCGGGCACGGGCCTGATCATGACCGATGCCGCGGTCCAGTATCGCGGCGAGGCGTTCGCTGGCGACCGGCTCACGATCGAGGTCGCCACTGGCGAACCGGCCCGGACGGGCTTCCGCTTCTTCTACCGGATCACCCGCCACCGCGACGACGCGCTCATCGCCGTGGCCGAGACTGGCATGGCCTGCTTCGACTACGACCGTCGACGCGTCGCGCCCCTGCCGGAGGTGGTCCACAGTCTCTGCGAGGAACATTGATGGCGTTCGGCGAGCACCCCGGCGATCTCGAGCGGGAACTGGCTGTCAGCGACGGCGGCGTGGGCAACGGCGAGGGGCCGGCCCAGGGGCGCAACAACCGTCGTGGCCGCGGCGGCAAGGGCGGCGGCAAGGGTGGAGGCAAGGGTGGTGGCCAGGGCAGCGGCCAGGGCGGCGGACGGCGCCGCAAGACCGGCCCGGGCGGCGGCAAGGGTGGCCAGGGCGGCCAGGGCGGTGGCGACAAGCTCACCAGCCCCCAGAACCCGCAGATCAAGGCGCTGATCCGGCTGCGCCACCGTCGCGCCCGCGACCAGCAGGGCCTGACCGTCATCGAGGAGCCCCTGGTGCTACGGCGCGCGTGGGAGGCCGGCTACCCCCTGCAGACGGTGTTCTACTGTCCGGAGCAGATGTCGCCGGCAGCCAAGGAACTGCTCGAGGACCTGCGCGCCGCCGTCCAGGTGGGGCAGACCGACGTCAAGCTGGTGGCCCTGGGCGCCAACCTGCTGCGCAAGGCCGCCTACCGCGACCAGCCCGATGGGCTGCTGGCCATCGCGCCGCAGCAGCGCCGGACCCTCGAGGACCTCACCCTGCGCGAGAACTCGCTGCTGCTGGTGCTCGAGAACGTGGAGAAGCCAGGCAACGTGGGCGCCGTGCTGCGCATCGCCGATGGCGTGGGCGCCGACGCCGTCCTGGTCACCGGCGACGGCACCGACCTCTACAACCCCAACGTGCTGCGCGCCAGCCGGGGCGCCTTCTTCTCCGTGCCGGCCGTCCACTGCCACGTGGGCGAGGCCCGGGACTTCCTGCACGAGAAGGGCCTGCGCGTGCTGGCCACCACGCCGGCGGCCGACCTCGGCTACACCGAGGCCGACCTCACCGGACCGGTGGCGCTGGTCCTCGGATGCGAGCACGACGGCCTGAGCGAGGCCTGGCTCAAGGACCCCGGCAGCCAGGCGGTGCGCATCCCCATGCAGGGCCGTGGGGACTCCCTGAACGTGTCCACCGCCGCGGCGGTGATCCTCTACGAGGCCATGCGACAGCGGTCCAGCGGCAGCGCCTGAGGCCATGGACAACACGTTCTACAACGCCTTCGACATGGAGCAGCCGGAGCCCACGTCCCGGGACTACCGCACGCCGTTCCGCCGCAACCGCGACCGCCTGATCCACAACGCCGCCTTCCGGCGCCTGCAGAGCAAGACCCAGGTCTTCCTCTCCGGCGAGTACGACTTCTACCGCACCCGTCTGACCCACAGCATCGAGGTCGCGCAGATCGCCGGGTCCATCGCCCAGTTCCTCAACCACGCCGCCGCGCCGCTGGAGCCGGGCTTCGCCATCGACCCCGACCTCTGCGAGGCCGCCTCCCTGGCCCACGACATCGGGCACCCGCCGTTCGGCCACGCCGGCGAGGCGACGCTCCACCGGCTGATGACCCCGTTCGGCGGCTTCGAGGGCAACGCGCAGACCCTCCGCCTCATCGGCCAGACCATCTTCACCTCCGGTGGCGACCGCCGGGGCCTGAACCCCACCCGCGCCCTGGTGGACGGCGTCCTGAAGTACAAGACCCTCTGGGGCGAGGTCCCCGACCAGCGCAAGCACTTCCTCTACGGCGATCAGCAGCGGTTCCTGGACTTCGTCACCGCCGGCCGCCCCTGGCCCGCCGACCTGCCCCCCGGCAAGGCGCGCAACGGCTTCCGCAGCCTCGAGTGCCAGATCATGGACTGGGCCGACGACACGGCCTATTCCCTGAACGACATCGTCGACGGCGTCAACGCCGGCTTCATCGAGCTGGGCGGCCTCGAGCGCTGGGCCGAGGAGCACGCCGGACCGGAGGATGGCGAGTCGCTGGACTACCTGCGGACCGCCCTGCGCCGCGGCGACATCGAGCGGGCCATGAACCGACGCATCGGCCGTTTCGTGGAGAGCGTCCGCCTGGTGGAGCGCCAGACCTTCCTCTCGGACCTCAGCAATCGCTGGCGCCTGGGCATCACCATCGAGCCCGACGCCCGCCGCGAGCAGCAGCTCTTCGCCCGCCTCTCGGTGGACCTGGTGTTCCGCTCGCCCCAGGTCTGCCAGCTCGAGCACAAGGGCGCCTTCATGCTCACCCGGCTGTTCGAGACGCTCTGCGCCAACTACCTGGCCGACGGCGCCCCCCGCCTGACGCTGCTGTCCACGGACTTCGCCGACGAGATCGCCCGCGACGGCCTCGACCGCGATGGTCGCGCCCGCGTCCTCTGCGACTACCTCGCCGGCATGACCGACAGCTTCGCGAGCCGCATCTACAAGCGGCTCTTCGACGCCGACTTCGGCTCCATCGTCGACCTGGTCTGACCATGCACCCGCCCCTGGTCTTCGCCGGACGTGCGCACCACCTGGCACGCTGGCCCCGGCGGCGGGAGGATCCCCTGCGCGCCTGGGACACGGCCGACCAGTACCTGCTCGACACCCTCGGCACCGGCGATCCCGGCCGCGTCCTGGTGATCGAGGACGACCACGGCGCCCTGGCCGTCCCCCTGGCCTGCCATGCCGCGGCGGCCGCGGACCCGGCCGCGTGGCCGGACGCGGGGGCCCGGCCACGGCTGGTCTCCTGGCACGACTCCCTCCTCGCCCGGCTCGCGCTGGAGCACAACCTGGCCGCCGCCGGCCTGACGCCCGCGGCGGTGGCGTTCGTGCCGGCCACCGGCGCGCCGCCGGGGGTCTTCGACACCGTGCTCGCCCGCTTCCCCAAGAGCCTGGCCGCGTGGGAGGACACGCTCCACCGCCTGCGCCCTCACGTCGGGCCGCGCACGCGCATCCTCACCGGCGGCATGATCCGCCACACGCCGCGCCGGGCGTTCGACCTCCTGGCCGACGTCCTCGGCCCCACCCGCACCGGCCTGGGCTGGAAGAAGGCCCGGCTCGCCGAGACCGCGCTCGACCCCGATCGCGTGCCGCCGCCGCCACCGGCCGCCCCCCGGATCGAGCTGCCGGGGACCGGCCTGACGCTGCGCACCGCCGCCGGAGTCTTCGGCCGCGACCACCTCGACCCGGGCACCCGGGCGCTGCTCGCCCACCTGCCCGGGGCGCGGGCCGGCCGGATGGCCGATCTGGGCTGCGGCAACGGCGCCCTGGCCATCGCGCTGGCCGTGGCCTGCCCCGCGGCCGAGGTGATGGCCGTGGACTGCTCCCACCGGGCCGTGGCCTGTGCCGGCGACAATGCGCGGCTGGCCGGCCTCGCGCCACCACGGCTGACGGTCAGCGTGGGCGATGGCCTGACCGCGGTGGCCCCCGACGTGCTCGCCGCCGTGGTCTGCAATCCGCCCTTCCACCAGGACCGCAGCGTGGGCGATGCCCTGGCCTGGCGCATGTTCACGCAGGCGCACCGCGCCCTGATGCCCGGAGGCGAGCTGCGCGTGGTCGGCAACCGGCACCTGGACCACGGCCGCCGCCTGGGCCGCATCTTCGGCCACTGCGACCGGCTCGCCAGCGTGGGCAAGTTCGAGGTCCTGCTCGCCCGGCGCAGCTGAACGGCCGGGTCCGCATCGGTTCACCCGCGCTTTCGCCCCGGTCCGGGTGGGGTTATTC
>JAASSM010000256.1 GCA_021767885.1 bacterium
CCCCACCACCTGCCTGCGCGGCGGGCATGCCGACACCCTGGACTGCACCCACTGCCACGGCACCCTGGAGGACCACGCCCTCAGCCTGCTGAAGAAGGAGCACGAGGCCGGCAAGCCGGGGGCCGCCCGGCTCATGGCCAACCTGCAGCCGCGCGCGGTGGCCACGGTGGAGGAGGTGATCGGCCGGACGCCCTGGCTCCAGGAGCCCGACTGCGTGGCCTGCCACACCGAGGAGTTCATCCGGCCGGACCCCGTCGGGATCTCCGCCTTCAACCAGTGGACCAGCGGCGCGGAGGAGCTCTTCCGCGTCCGGACCGACGAGACCGGCATCCTGCAGTGCGAGGCCTGCCACGGCGCCACCCACGCCACCTACCCGGCGCTGAACCGCTGGTACGGCGCCGATCGCGACAACATCCAGCCGCTGCAGTACCAGGGCAACCGGCGGCCCATCGGGGCGGACGGCGGCTGCCGGGTCTGCCACCGCGTGGACCTGGACTTCGCCATCCATCACGAGGGGATCATGACCGGCGAGTGAGTCCCGGTGTCCCGCGCAGCCCCGGCCGGCCGCGGTGGAGGGTCGTCCGGGAGATCCGCACCCGCCGGAGGGTGCAACCGGCGGCCTTGACGTCGGATCAACAGCTGGCGGCAGCCCCGGCCCACACCGCCGATGATTCCGAGCATCAGTTTCAGAAAGTCAAATTATCTAACCAGCCTTAATATTCAGCCTTGAAAATGTTCAGGGGTCCCGTAGAATCGGGCGACAAACAGGAACCATTGTTGCACCGCTTCACCGACCACTCATCGAGATCGACGTCCGCCCACAGGACCCGAGCCCCGGAGATGTCTCCATGAGTTCTCATCGTAACGCGGCCCCCGTCCGCCACCCCATCATGACCAACACGTTCAAGATCAACCTGGTCCTCGCGCTGGCCACGGTGGTCCTGATCGGCTGGCGGTTCTACGTCGGCCTCGGCCCCTCCACGGGCATGACGGACATCCATCCGTGGGGCGTCTGGAAGCTCTTCAACGTCATCGTGCTGACGGCCCTGGCCTCGGGCGGCTACGCGGTGGCGCTGCTGGTCTACGTCCTCAACCGCGGCCACTACCACTCCCTGGTACGGCACGCGCTGCTGACCAGCGCCGTGGGCTACACCATGGCCATCCTCGCGCTGGGCATCGACGTCGGCTCGCCCTGGAACTTCTGGAAGGTGCTGTTCTGGTCGTGGGAGTGGAACAGCAACTCGGTGCTCCTGGAGGTGGCGATCTGCATCTCGGTGTACGTGCCGGTGCTCTGGGCGGAGCTCTCGCCGGCGTTCATGGAGCGCTGGAAGGACCGTCCCGGATTCCTGGGCTCCATCTCCCGGACCATGCTGCCGCACATGGAGAAGATCCTGATCTGGGTGATCGGTCTGGGCATCGTGCTGCCCACCATGCACCAGTCCTCGCTGGGCACCATGTACATCCTGGCCGGCGACAAGGTGCACCCCTACTGGCAGACCCCCTGGCTGCCCCTGTTCTTCCTGCTCTCGTGCTGGGTCATGGGCTACGCCGCGGTGATCACCACCTATATCCTGATCAGCAAGACCTACAACCGCCGGACCGAGGACTCGGTGCTGCTGTCGCTGGCCCACGTCATGTCCTACGTGATCGCGGCCTTCCTGGTGGCCCGGATCATCGACCTCGTCTACCGCGGCCAGATCAGCGGCCTGCTCACCAGCGACTACCACAACTGGTACCTCGCGGCGGAGTGGCTGCTGATGCTCGGCGGCGCCATCTGGCTGCATGCCATCAAGACGCCACAGCTGGGCGTGCTCTTCCGCTCGGGCATGTTCGTGATGATCGGCGCCATGCTCTACCGCACCAGCGCCGTCTGGCTCGGCTACCATCCCCTGGCCGGCGGCATCTACATGCCGTCGGTGCCCGAGCTCATGGTGACCATCGGGTTCATCGCCATGCAGATCCTGGTCTACCTGTACGTCATCAAGACGGTGCCCATCCTCGACGCCGAGACCTACCGCCCGGGCCTGGGCAAGCCCATGCCGCGGCCGACGCGCTGACCGCGCGCTGACCGCGCGACGACCTCGCGACGACCACGCACCCCGGGGCCGGTTCCCTCAGGAGCCGGCCCCCGGTCATTCGTGCCTGGTAATTCCCACCGGAACTGTGCGATAATCGGGAGTCCGTCCCCTCCCGAGTCCGCCTCGCCAAGGAGCCGATCCGATGAAGCCCTCCCTGCTGGTGACCCTCGCCCTGCTGCTGGCCGCCGTCGGCCTGCCGGCCGCCGCCGCCTCCCTCGACACCGTCCATCAGGACCACCGGACCACGCCCCGGCTCATGGTCGAGCCGCAGTGGAATGCCGTGGCCGGCGCCACGCCCCGCGGCACCGCCGAGGCCTTCCTGCTCGACCAGGCGGCGCGCCTGGGCCTGGAGGGCGGCCTGTCCGATCTCGAGCTGGTCCGCGAGCGCGCCAGCCTGCTCGCCCGGCACTTCCACTTCCAGCAGCGGCTGAACGACATCCCCGTCCACGGCGGCGAGGTGGTGGTCTCGGTGGCCAAACGCGATGGCCGCGTGCTGCGGGCCTACAACACGCTCTACCCCGTGGGCGACCCGCGGGCCCTGCTGCCCACCGCGGGCCTGGACCGCGAGGCCGCCTACGACGCCGCCTGGTCCCACCTGCGCGCCCATGGCGAGCTGCGCTCGCTCCCGGACGCCCGGCTGGTCTACACCCCGGAGGGCACGGGCTTCCGCCTGAACTGGCTGGTGGACCTGGACCTGGCCGCGCCCGACGGCGCCTGGCGGGTGCGGGTGGACGCGCTCTCGGGCGCGGTGGTGGAGACCCGCGACCGCCGCGTCGCGCGCAAGCCGCTGGCGCCGGTGGCCGAGCGCCTCGCCGCCCACGAGGGCCCGCTGGCCGACCGCCAGGCCGCCTTCGCCGCCGTCGCCGCCCTGGAGGCCGAGCGCGCCGCGGCCCGCGAGCGCGCCACCCTGAGCCGGGCCTCGGGCACCGGCGTGGTCTTCGATCCGGACCCGCGCACCACCCTGCGCGACAACTTCCTGCGCGACGGGTCGTCCCCGGCCGCGTTCATTGACGCCTACTTCACCCGCGACCTGCTGGACATCGCGTACGACGGTTCGGTCTATCGCCTCGACGGCCCCTGGGCCAACATCCTGGACTGGGACGCGCCCAGCACGCCTCCGAGCACCACCACGGACGGCGACTGGGACCGCCAGCGCGGCGTCAACAGCTTCAACGACGCCATGACCTACTTCCACCTCGACCAGAACCAGCGGTACATGCAGTCGCTGGGCTTCACCGGCGAGATGGCCATCCAGGACGGGTCGATCAGCGCCGACACCGACGGCTTCGGCGGCGCCGACAACTCCGCCTACTACCCCGGCAGCAACCGCCTGACCTTCGGCCATGGCTGCGTGGACGACAACGAGGACGCCGACGTGATCCTCCACGAGTACATGCACGCCATCCACCACGACATCAGCAACAGCTGGTTCGGCGGCGACACCGGCGCCATCGGCGAGGGCCTGGGCGACTACTGGGGCGGCAGCTACAGCTACGGCACCACCAACGGCCCCGTCTTCTACCCCGACTGGATCTTCCACTGGGACGGCCATGGCGCCGGCAACTGGTGCTGGCCCGGGCGCGTCATGAACCGCACCAACCTGCAGTACGTCCACTCCCAGACCTACGGCGCCCACCAGTCCATCCCCGGCGGCATCAGCGACGAGCTGTGGAGCACCCCCATCTTCCAGGCCATGCGCACGCTGGTGGAGGAGCACGGCGAGACCCGCGAGTCGGCGGACACCATCGTGCTGGAGAGCCAGTTCGGCCTGGGCAGCGGCCTGAAGATGCGCGACCTGGCCAACGCCATGATCGCCACCGCCCAGGCGCTCTACCCCGACGGCCCGCACGCCCAGGTCTACGTGGAGAAGTTCCTGGTGCACGGCATCATCCTGGCCCCGCTGCCGGCCGTGGGCGTGCTCGCCTTCGACGTGGTGGCCGAGCCCTCGGGCAATGGCGCCGCCGATCCCGGCGAGACCGTGGACGTGCGCGTGACCCTGGCCAACAACGGCCTCTCCGACGCCACCGAGGTGAGCGCCACCCTGGCCGCGGTCTCCGCGGGCGTGACCGTGGAGCAGCCCCTGGCCACCTTCCCCGACCTGGCCGCCGGCGGCGGCAGCGGCACGGCCAGCGCCGACTACCGCCTCACCGTGGGCCAGGACGTCCCATGCGGCACGCTCCTGCAGCTCGAGCTCGAGGTGAGCTACGTCGGATTCTCCGGGCCGGAGATCGTCACCCGCGCGGTGCAGACCTTCGCCGGCGTGCCGGTGGGCGGCTACGGCTTCCAGGCCCCCTACCAGCCCCTGCCGGACAACGACGGTTCGGAGATCCTCAGCGAGATCGTGGTCTCCGGCACCGGCGCCACGGTCTCCGCGGATCTCAACCTGGACCTGGACATCA
>JAASSM010000257.1 GCA_021767885.1 bacterium
ACCAGCTCGCGGCCGCCGGCCACCCCCGCGGCCGTCAGGCGCCAGCGGCCGTCGCGGTCCTCGGCCGCGAGGTCGCGGTCGGCGAGTTCGGCCAGGGCCCGGCGCACGCCGGGCGCGGGGCTCATGGCCTGGAGCACCTCCACGGCGTGGGGCGCGGCGGCGGGGTCGGCGTGCTGGGCGGCCAGGCGGTAGAGGTCGGCCAGGACGGTGTCGCTGCGGGTGCGACGGCGCTGGCGAGCCTGGCGCAGGCGGGCGGCCAGCAGGCCGCGCCGCGGCGCCAGCAGCAACGAGAACACCACCAGCGCGGTCATCACCAGGACGATGGTGGGCCCGGTGGGTAGCCGGGGTGTGAGGCTGGAGATCACCGCTCCGGCCAGGCCGGCCGCCGCGCCCAGGCCGCCGGCCAGCAGCACGAGCACGCCCAGGCGGTCGGTCCACTGCCGGGCCGCCGCTGCCGGCGCCACGATCATGGCGCTCATGAGCACCACGCCCACGGTCTGCAGGCCGATGACGATGGCGATCACCAGCAGCGTGGTGAGCGCCACGTCCAGCACCCGCACGGGCAGACCCAGGGCGCCGGCGAACCCCACGTCGAAGCTCAGGAGCTTGAACTCCTTCCACAGCAGCCCGAGCGCCAGGAGCACCAGGCCGCCGAGGACGGTCATGGTGCGCAGGTCGTCCCCCACCAGGGCGGCGGCCTGCCCGAAGAGGAAGGTCTCCAGGCCGGCCTGGGCGGCGCCGGCGGTGCGCTGGATCAGCGACAGCAACACCAGGCCGCCGCCGAAGAAGACGGCCAGCACCAGGCCCAGGGCGGTGTCGGTCTTGATGCGGGTGGTGCGCACCACCAGGATCACCACCAGCGAGGCCAGCCATCCCGCCACCGCGGCCCCCAGCACCAGGACCAGCGGGGTGCGGGAGCCGGTGAGCATGAAGGCCAGCACGATGCCCGGCAGGGCGGCGTGGCTCACCGCGTCGCCCAGCAGGCTCTGCCGGCGCAGCACCGCGAAGGCGCCCAGGGCCCCGGCCACCAGGCCCAGCGCCGCCGAGCCCAGGGCCACGGTGCGCAGGGTGTAGTCGGTGACCAGCTCGCCGAGCACCGTCATGGGCGGATCCGTCCGTAGCCGCCCAGGGTGCCCTCGGGATCGGGGGCGGGGTCGGCCGGCGCCTGCCGCTGGAGGAACTCCACGCGGCCACCGTAGGCCAGCCGCACGTTCTCCGGGGTGAACGCCGTCTCCACCGGGCCGCTGGCGATGCGGCGCACGTTGAGCAGGGTCACCTGGTCGAAGTACTCGGCCACGGTGACGAGGTCGTGGTGCACGACCACCACCGTGCGGCCCTGATCGCGCAGCTCCTTGAGGATGTCCACGATGGCCCGCTCGGTGCGGGCGTCGACGCCCTGGAAGGGCTCGTCCATGAAGTAGACGCGGGCATCCTGCACCAGGGCGCGGGCCAGGAAGACGCGCTGCTGCTGGCCGCCGGAGAGCTCGCTGATCTGGCGGTCGTGGAACTCGGCCATGGCCACCTTCTCCAGGGCGGCGAGGGCGGCCTCCCGCTGGCGGCGGCCCGGGCGCCGGATCCAGCCCAGCGCGCCGTAGGTGCCCATCTGCACCACGTCCAGCACCGTGGTGGGGAAGTCCCAGTCCACGCTACCGCGCTGGGGCACGTAGCCCACCGCCCGGCGCTGCTCGCGGTACGGCTTGCCGTGGATCAGGACCTGGCCGGCCGCGGGCGGCACCAGGCCCAGCATGGCCTTGATCAGCGTGGTCTTGCCCGCGCCGTTGGGTCCCATGACCGCCATGAGCGTGCCCGCGGGCACGGTGAGGTCCACGTCCCAGAGCACCGGCCGCTCGCGGTAGGCCACCGTCAGGTCGGTGACCTCCACGGCGGCGGTGCCGGTGGCCGGGTCGGCGGTCGGGCCGGTGGCGGCGGACGGCGCGGGGCCGGATCCGTCGGCGATCATGGTGCCGCTCCCACGGTGTCGGATCCGGCGTCCGCGAGGCCCACGGGCAGCGCCTCGCCGCCCAGCGCCTCGGCGATGGTGGTGACGTTGTGCCGGAACATGCCCAGGAAATCCCCGGCCGGCCCGAAGGGGTCGCCCAGGCTGTCGCTGTGGAGCACGCCGCCGAGCTGCACGTCGAAGTTGCGGGCGTGCACCGCCTCGCGCACCGCCTCGATGGCCCGGCGCGGTACGGAGTTCTCCACGAAGATGGCCGGGATCCGCTCGCTGGCGATGAAGGTGGCGAGGTCCTGCACGTCGCGGGTGCCGGCCTCGCTGGCGGTGGAGATGCCCTGCAGGCCGCGGACCTCCAGGCCGTAGGCGCGGCCGAGGTAGCGGAAGGCGTCATGGGCGGTGATCAGCACGCGCTGGTTCGCGGGGATGGTGTTCAGGGTGGAACCGGCCCAGTCGTGCAGCTCGGCCAGCTTGTTCGCGTAGGCCGCGGTGCGGAGGTTGTAGTCGCCGGCGAAGTCGGGGTGGTCGCGCTCGGCCAGGGCCTCCGCCACCGCGCCGGCGGCGAGTTGCCAGAGCTCGAGATCGAACCAGACGTGGGGATCGTACGCGCCCGCGGACTCCTCCGGTCCGAGGCGGCGGTTCGTGGGCACCGCCTCGGCCACCGGTACCACGGGCTTCGGCGAGCCGGCGAGCACGTCGCCCATCTTCGCCTCGAGGTGCAGGCCGTTGGTGAAGACGATGTCGGCCCGGCGGATGCGCTCGACGTCGCCCGCGCTGGCCTTGTACTGGTGCGGGTCCAGGCCCGGGCCCATCAGGACGGTGACCTTCACGCGGTCGCCGCCGATGACCTGGACCAAATCGCCCACGATGCTCGTGGTGGCCACCACCTCGAGGGGCGGCCGGTCGGCCTCGTCCTCCTGGCGATCGACGGCGTCGCCGTCGTGGTCGAGGCGCTGGGCGACGTCCTCGGAACCGCCGCCGCCGCCGCAGGCCGCGATCAGCAGCAGGCTCAGCAGCAGGAGGCCCGTCGGCCGGAGGCTGGTGGGCTGGTGCCCGGGTCGGGCGAAGGATCTCGGGAAGCGTCTCATCGGGAACTCTCCTTGGTCTTGCCATCGGACTCTGGCACGTCCGCGCCCGACGCGCAACGGCCAGGACAGGGCATGCCGTGGGGATCGGTGCCCTCTGCGACAGCGTCGGTGAGGCGGCCCGGGGACGCCACCGCTGGCGCGGCCGATCAGTGCGCCGGCACGAAGATCTTCCGCGAGGCCATGCCCGCGACGGTGCGCAGGAACACCACCGACCAGATGGCCAGCAGCCAGACCACGACCACCCAGTAGAAGCCGCCGAGCCAGGCCCAGCCGGTCATCTGCCAGGCCACACCGGTGGCCACGGCGAAGGCGCCGGAGGGGAAGGTGAAGGCCCACCAGGACATGGCGAAGGGCAGATCGCCGGCGCGCAGGTAGTGCACCATGAGGATCAGGCCCATGATGAACCACCAGGCCGCGAAGCCCCAGTTGCTCACCACCAGCAGCTTGACCAGCGGTCCCAGCAGCGCGGGGGTCAGGTCCAGCACGGCGTGATGCTGCACCAGGTGCAGCAGCTTGGTCAGGTCGATGGCGATGATGGCGGTGGGCGCCAGGCCGATGAAGAAGGTGGCCGCCAGCCGGCCCGGCGGCAGGGGGGCGAACTTGTAGCGGTGATAGACCGCCGAGCCCACGAAGACGAAGAGGAAGAAGCCCACCCCCAGGCTGGCCAGCGAGACCCCCACCAGCAGGTCCTGCGCGCCGGGGAAGAGGCCGGCCAGCTCCAGTCCCGCCACCGGGATCACCAGCTTGCTCACCGGCGGGATGAACCAGCCGAAGTTGGCGTGCTTGACCTCGATCTGCGCGTGACGGTAGACGCGCAGCAGCACCACCCAGCCCAGGACGTAGATCCCCACCGTGCCCAGGGTCCAGAGCACCAGCGCCAGGGTTCGCGACGCGGCCTCCGGCAACAGCAGATCCGGGTACTTGAGGAGGTCCAGGGCCAGCACGTGCAGGGCGATGGGCATGGTGGGCAGGAAGCTCGCGGCCACCGGGTGCTCGAGGTCGTGATGCACCGCGCGGGGGAACCGGAACCAGCGGATGGACCAGGGGCCGATGGACAGCAGGAAGAGCGCCAGGGCCAGGATGGTGAAGAGGCCGGCCACCGGCCGCACCCATGCGCCACCGGTGAAGGCGATGGCCAGCGGCACCACCGCCGTGCCCATGACCGCGGCGAACCAGGCCGGGCTGAAGGTCTCCACGATGCGGCCGGGGTTCATGTCCCGGGCCGTGAGGGTGGCGGGCTGGGCACTCATGGGACGCGGTCCTCCTGGGCGGGGATGGGCGACGGCGGTCGGGGTCCCGGCCATGGATAAGCATGCCGGCGCACGGCTGCAAGGTTTCGAAACTATACAGACGACATGGGAATTCGCCGGACCCGGGGGCCGGCAGCGCGCCACTCGCCAGTTCCGGCCGGCACAACGAGAAGCGGGCGGGGCGGT
>JAASSM010000003.1 GCA_021767885.1 bacterium
CACGCCGCAGCCGTAGTCCAGGGCCACGCCAGCGGCCGCGGCACCCGAGCCTTCACCGGCCGCGGCACCCGACTCTCCACCGGCCGCCACGGGCAGGCCCAGCGCCGCGCAGTTCGCCAGCACCCGCGCCACGTGCGCCTCGCCCGAGGCCAGGAACGCGTCCCGCTGGGCGCCCCCGCGGAACCGGTCCTCCGACATCACGCCGTACCAGGGGTCGCGCTCGCCCCAGGCCTGCCACTGCCCATCGGTGCCGTGCCGCGTCATGGCCCCCATCAGGCGCCGGGCCCGGCCGACGGTGGGGGCGACGAGGGGGGCGAGGCCGCACCGCCGACCACCGCCACCGCGGGCTCGCGCCGCAGCCGCTGCGGTCGCCAGTACGTCAGGCTGCGCCACAGCCACTCCATGGGCCCGAACCGGAACCGCGCCAGCCACCACGGCGAGAACCAGAGCTGCAGGCACCACACCGCCACCACCAGCAACGCATCCTGCCACGCGGCCGTCCGCGCGAAGAGTCCCAGGCCGTGGCCATAGAAGACGAGCGTGCCGATCACCGTCTGGCCCAGGTAGTTGGAGAAGGCCATGCGTCCGGCCGCGGCCAGCCGTCGCCGCAGCCCGGCGAGCGCCCCCGCCTGCACCACCAGCATCACCGCCGCCGCATAGGCCAGCGCCAGGCCGATGCTGCCCCAGTAGTTGAACTGCGACCCCAGCAGCATGGACCGCTCCATGGCGAACCCGGCGCGCCAGTCGAACACCACCCCGGCGACGATCAGCGGCAGACCCAGCCCCGCGCCCGCCATCAGCAGCCCGCGGTAGAACCGGGACGACCTCTCCGCACCCAGCACCCCCGTCTTCAGCAGCGCCATGCCGATGAGCATGAGCCCGCTGACGCGCCAGCCCACGAAGAAGACCATGCCGCCGAGGTGCATGAAGAGGGTCTCCTGGGCGCGGAACGGCAGCTGCTGCAGCAGCCCGCCCTGCATGGCGGCCACCTCGCGGGCGACGTCCGCGGCCTCCGGCTCCCACGCCTCGCGCATGCCGGCGAGCACCTCCGGCGGCATGTGCGGCAGGATGGCCTGGAACCCGAGCATGCCCAGCGACGGCACCGCGATGGCCAGCACCCCGAGGATGATCTGCCGCGACGGCCGCACCCTGCGCAGCAGGTAGACCACCAGCCCGCACAGCGCGTAGGGCACCAGGATGTCGCCGTACCACAGCAGGTAGCCGTGGACCATGCCGATCACCCACAGCCACAGCATGCGCCGGTAGTGCAGGCCGGCCGGCTTGCGGCCGCGCGCCTCCAGGCGCGAGGAGAAGAGCAGGATGCCCGCCCCGAACATGAGCGAGAAGAGCGTCATGAACTTGCTGTCGGCGAGGATGCGCGCGGCGCCCCAGAGGATGGCGTCCAGCCCGCCGGGCATGCCGCGCAGGGCGGGGTTCATGTAGGTGGCGCTGACGTCGGAGAAGGTCTGGACGTTCATGGCCAGGATGCCCAGGACGGCGAAGCCGCGCAGGACGTCCAGGGACTCGAGGCGCTCGGCGGCGGTCACCGGGGCGGCCGGGACCGGCGGCGGCGCCGGGGCGTCGGGCGGTGGCGCCTCCGGGCAGGAGGGATCGTGGGGCGAGTCGGTCATGGGCGGGCTCCCGGGCGAGAGAGATCGGACGACAGGGACGCGCGGGCGGACCACCGGTGGCGGTCCGCCCGCAGGGGTCGTCCTCGATGATGACCGGCCGCTAGACCTCCGTCAACGTCCCGGTCTGCAGGTTCAGGACCCAGGTGTCGTCGCCCACGACCACCGTCGCGGTCTCGTCGCCGTCGAAGGTCACCGTCGCGGTCTGACCCTCGTTGGTGAAGGTCATGGTCCCGGCCGCGGGCCACTGGCCGCCGTCGCTGATGGCGTAGCCGGTGACCGACCAGGTGGCCAGGTAGTCGCCCACCTCGAGTTCGCCGGAGCCGGAGACGGTGGCGGTGCCGGCGCCCTGGTCGATGGCGCTCTCGAGCGTGAAGACCAGCTCCCAGATCACGCCGTCGGGCACGGGCTGGATCTCGATGGGCGCGCCGTCGGCGGTCCAGGCGCGGGCGTGGTCGGCCACGCTGTAGCCGCTGGGGCTGCCGTCCTGCTCGAAGAGCAGCTCCACCGTACCCTGGACGGGATCGCCGGGGGCGAAGGTGTAGCTGTAACGTCCGTCGGACTCGTCGGCCTTGCTGCCATCGTATTCGAGGGCCAGGGGCGCGACCTCGATCAGGGCCTGGGCGAGGTAACCGGACTGGTTGGCCACGTCCTCGGCGGTGACCGGGGGCAGCTCGTCCTCCGGGGCGGTGGAATCGCTCTCGCAGCCGGTCAGGAGCCAGCCCATGGCCAGGAGCAGCATCAGGGTGATGGTGAGTTTGCGCATGGTCGTGCCTCCAGGTTACATGCCGAACATCAGGCCGGCGCTGACCACGGTCAGCTTGCCCAGCCCGATCTCGGCATTGAGCTTGGCGCCCAGGTCGAGGGTGGCGCCCAGGGTGAAGCGGGCGGAGTTGTCGCCGTCCACCTCGAAGTCGACGGTGGCTCCGGTGGTCTCCTCCTCGTAGAGCACCTTCATGGAGGACGACTCGGCGGCCACGCCGCCGTACACGGTGGCCAGGCCGTACTGCTTGCTCGCGGCGGCGAAGAAGCTGCTGGCCTCGGTCTCGACGATGGTCCCCAGGTCGATCTCCTGCCTGAAGAAGCCCACCACGATGTCCACCGGCAGCGGTGGCAGCACCGTGTTGGCGTTCCACTGCAGGCCGTAGCCCAGGTACTTGGTCTTGCCGTAGTCGCTGAACTCCAGCTCCGGCAGCCAGCGCAGCGAGGCCTTCAGCCCCATCACGCCGCCCACCTGCACCTCGGGCGCGAAGAGCGGCACCCAGCGCGTGTCCACCAGGCCGGGGATGCCCTCCTCCTGCACCAGGGGCAGGCCATTGACGTAGCCGGTGATGGTCCCGTCGGTGTCGGTGTCGCCGATGGCCGTGGGGCCCTCGATCACCACGTCGCCGGTCTGGCCGTAGCCGGGGTCGCCGGGCTGCAGGTCGAAGAACTCGGTGAGGTCGATGTCGCGCAGGACGCGGCGGAAGGTCTGGTCGTCCTCGCTCATGTAGGTGCCCATCACCTTGACGCCGACGGAGAAGGTCAGCCGCGAGCGGGGGATGCGGGCGGTGTGGTACAGGGCGCTGTTCTGGTTGGCGCCGAAGCTGTGGATCAGGGGCGTGACGTAGGCCTCGGCGTAGGCCTCGCCCACCTGGGTGAGCAGTTCCTCGAGGTCCTGGTCGTCGTCGTCCTGCGCCAGGGCAGGAAGCGAGGCGAGCAGGACCGCGAGCAGGAGCCACAGGGCGCGTCGTGGCATGATGACATCCTCTCGGTTGGGCACTGGCATCGGGAGCTGTCCAGGGCTGGTCCTCAGCAAGACTGATTCCACCGGAATGGCGAACCGTTGTCAATTCGCAATGATCCTTAGCGGGGCAAGGGGAGGTCCGTACGGGGACGACCTCGCTGGCGGGCGTGGCCGGCGCGTCAACCGTGCGCGGCCGGCGTGTCAGCCGCGCGCGGCTTCGGCGAGGGCCGCCTCGTACGCGGCGAGGTCGCTCCCGCTGAAGCACACCAGCCGCACCTCGGCGATGGCGGGCTCGTCGGAGAGCGCCTCGGCGACCGCCGCCACCGCCACGCGGGCGGCGCGGTCCACGGGAAAGCCGTAGGTGCCCGTGCTGATGGAGGGGAAGGCGAGGGTGCGGCAGCCCAGGCTGGCGGCCAGGGCGATGCTCTCCTGGTAGCAGGCGGCCAGGAGCTCGTCCTCCTGGTCGCCGCTGCCGCCGCCCCAGACCGGCCCCACGGTGTGGATCACGTGGTCGCAGGGCAGACCGTACGCGCCGGTGGCCACGGCCTCGCCCGTGGCGCAGTGGCCGATGCCGGCGCACTCGCGCGCCAGGCCGGGGCCGGCGGCGGCATGGATGGCGCCGCAGACGCCGCCGCCGGGCGCGAGCGACTCGTTGGCGGCGTTGACGATGGCGTCGACGTCGTCCTGGACGGTGATGTCGTCCTGGATCACGGTGATGCGGTCGAGAGGGGTCATGGGCGCGGCTCGCACTTTCCTGGGGTGGTGCCGACGGTCCAGGGATAGCAACCTGGACGACCGGCGGTCAACCGCATACCCTCGCGCGGATGAATTGACCCGTTCAGCGCCAGGCGGCGCCAGTCTCCGGGAGGACCCCATGCCGCGCGCCCTGATCCGCGCACTCGCCGTGATCGCACTCGCCGTGATCGCGCTCGCCGTGATCGCGCTCGCCGTCGTCGACCCCGTCCACGCGGCCGGCCCCCGCGCCCGCGACCTCGGCATCCCCTTCACCGGCGATCCCGGGCCGCACAACGCCATCACCGACGTCCCCGGCCTCGAGGTGGGCTACACCACCCTGATCCGCGGCGAACCCGGCGCGGCGGACGGGGCGCCCGTGGTGCGCACCGGCGTGACCGTGATCCTGCCGCGGGGCAAGACCGCCGGCACCTATGCCGCCGCCTGGTTCTCCCTCAACGGTGACGGCGAGCTGACGGGCATCCCCCACGTCCAGGACCACGGCATGGGCTACGGCCCCATCGGCATCACCAACACCAACAGCGTGGGGGTGGTGCGCGACGCCATCGGCGCGTGGTGCCTCCGGCGGTTCGGCGATGGCACGTGGCACGACTTCTCCTTCGGCCTGCCCATCGTGGGCGAGACCTGGGACGGCATGCTCAACGACATCACCGGCCTGCACGTCACCGCCGCGCACGTCCGGCAGGCGCTCGACGGCGCCACCGGCGGACCGGTGGCCGAGGGCAACGTGGGCGGCGGCACCGGCATGGCGCTCTACGGGTTCAAGGGCGGCAGCGGCACCGCCTCGCGGGTCTTCACCGTGGGCGAACGCCAGTACACGCTGGGCGTGTTCGTGCAGGCCAACTTCGGCGGCCGATCGGAGCTGATGATCGCCGGCGTGCCGGTGGGCCGGGAGATCACCGACCTGCGGCCGGAGATCCACGCGGGCGAACGCCAGGACGGCTCGCTCATCGCCATCGTGGCCACCGACGCACCCCTGCTGCCCGGCCAGCTCTCCCTGATCGCCCGCCGGGTCACCCACGGACTCGCCCGCACCGGCACCTACTCGCACCAGGGCTCGGGCGAGATCTTCCTGGCGCTGTCCACCGCCACGCCGGAGCCGGCGGCGGACGACGCGGCGCTGGAGATCTGGCGGGCGCTGCCCAAGCGCCGGCTCGACCCGGTGTTCGCCGCCACGGTACATGCCACCGAGGAGGCCATCATCAACGTGCTGGTGGCCGCGGAGACCATGACCGGCCGCGGCGGCAACACGCTGCACGCCCTCCCGCACGACCGCTTGCGCGAGGTGATGTCCCGGTACGGACGGTGAGGCGAGACGACGGACGGTCCGGGAGCGCAGGGGTCTTCCTGGCGAGCGAAGGGCCGCCCCCGTCGGCGGGGGCGGCCCTCGATCGCGCGGGCGCGGGCGCCTGCGCGCTGATCGAGAACACCTGGCGGACTAACGGAACAGCCCCTTGACGTCCGCGAGCGTGGAGGCCTCGGTGCCCACCGTCTCGAGCATCATCTGGCCGCGGATCTCGCCGCCAGGGAACTCCTCGCTGTGCACGTTCATGTAGAGGTTGCCGGCCGCGAGGAGGTCGTACTCCTCCTGGCTCATGTCCCAGGTGCCGTCCACGGGCGAACCGAGCGGCAGGCCGAAGACCACGCCGCCGTTGGAGCCGGCCGGGGCGTTGTGGAAGTGGGCGCCGGTCTGCGGGGCGGTCAGGCCGCTGAACTCCAGGGTCCACTCGGCGGCGAGGGTCTCGGTGTCCACGCTTATGGTGGCCGTGCCGGTGGCGGTGCTGTCGTTGGGCGGGACCTCGTTGGCGCCCGAGAGGGTGGCGCTGTAGATCTCGGTGGCCGCATGGGCGCTGGCGCCGGAGAGGCCCAGGGCGAGGGCGAGGAGGAAGGCGAGGCTGGTGGTCGTTCGCAAGTGGCGCATGGTCATGATCCTTTGCTGGGGTGATGGTCATGGTCCATGCGATAAAGCGTAGTATTTTTCTCCTGTATTGGCGAACGACCTCCCGCCCCGGCCGGCCAGGGAGCGCGGATCACCCGGTGGTGTAGACCACCTCGAGATCCCGACGCTCCCCCTCGCGGTAGAACTGTCGCCACATGACGTAGCGGAAGCCGCCGTGGTCGAAGACGGCGGTGGGCTCGGGGGAGGCCCGGACCATCCGCGCGCCGTGCGGCAGGCGGACCTTGAACCACACCAGACGGTCCTCGGCGTAGTCGCCGGGATGGGACCACCGGATGCCGTCGTCGGTGCGGCGCAGGTGGGCGTTGACCGTGGCACGGCTGGCGGTGCTCCAGCGTTCGCCGGGCGCCACGGGGACGGGCAGCACGGCCGTCACCTGCACGCGGCGGTCCCAGCCGGGTTTCCACTCCTCGCGGGGCGGATCGAACCGCAGCGGGATCGGGTTGCCGAACCAGTCGAGCTGTTCCCGCTGGTCGATCTCCCGCTGCTCCCAGGGCGCCAGGCCGTAGCGGTACTCGGTGATGGCGCGGTCGCCCGTGTTCTCGGCGTGGAGGGTGAGGTAGCGGGTGGCCGTGCCGTCATGGTGCAGTTCCAGGTAGTGATTGGCCACCGAGAGCGATCTTCGGGGCTCCGTCTCGCGGCGGGACCGGTCGGCGAAGGTGACGGGATCGATGTCGTCTTCCGACAGCTCGAGGACCGCGTCCTCGGTCTGCAGGATGTAGAGGCCCTGGGTCAGGCGCAGGAACACGCCCTGGTGGGTGCTGCCGTCACGGAGGGTGACGGTCCAGGTGTCGTCGCCGGCGCGGGCGTCGGTGATGTCGCCCGGAGCGCCCAGGACGACCAGCGCGAGGATGGCGGCGAGCAGCAGGCGAGCAGACATGGCGAGCTCCTTGATCAGTGGCAGGTGCCGGTGGAACGGTCGTAGCAGCAGGCCTCGAGGACCACCGTGGCGCCGGGGGACTCCCCGAACCGCACGGCCACCACCTGGCCGGGCCCGGCGATGGTCTCGGTGGTGCCGGCGCCGGAGCCGACGCCGACGCCGCCATCGCGGTCCAGCAGGAGTGTGGGGACCAGGACGGCGGCGGCGACGGCGGCGGCCGCGGCCAGCGCCACCGGGCGGCGGCCAGGCCATCGCGACGCCGTGGGCGCGGAAGACCGCAAGAGACGGCGACCATCTCGTCGATCGGCGAGTCGGGTCGTCAGACCGAGGGTGATCTCGGCCGCGAGACCGGCCGGGACGTCGGCGCCGAGGCACCGGCGTGCAGCCTCTCGCAGCTCGCGGCGGGCGGCCAGGGCCCGGGCCCGCTCCGGATCGACGGCGACCTCGGACTCGAAGGCCGCGCGCTCGGCCGCGGGCAGCTCGTGGTCCAGGTAGGCCTCCAGGCGTTCGTCCCAGTGGTCAGGTCGCATGGCCGAGCCTCCTCAGCGCGGCGCGCAGCTTGCGCACCGCATGGTGCTTGCGGGACGCGACGGTCCCGGCGCTCACGCCCAGGACCGCGGCGATGTCCGCGTACGCCAGCCCCTCGATCTCGCTGAGATGGAAGGCGGTGCGCTGATCCTCCGGCAGCTCGGCGAGCGCGACCTGCAGGTGCCGCCGGAACTCGCGATCGGCACAGGTGCGGTCGGGGAGCGCGGCGGGGTCACCCGCCGTCTGGTCGCAGTGATCGGCGCCCGGCTGCTCGTGCTGCCGGCGCCAGCGCCGGCGGCGCAGGTGATCCAGCGCACAGGACCGCGCCACGGTGAAGACCAGGCCGGGTCCGGCACCCCGGGCGTGAGGATGCAGGCGCAGGAACGTGTCCTGGACCAGATCGCGTGCCGTCTCGCCGTCACCGACCAGCGTGCGCAGGTAGCGGAAGACACCGGCCGCATGCTCGCCCACCAGCCGGTCGAGGTCCGTCGGCTCGTGGTCCGTCCGGGTGGGGTGGCTGGTCAGGGCGATCACGGGCGACCTCGCGGGCTGAACGTCCAGGGTGACACCAGGGTAGACGCACGGGCCACGGGTTTCTTCAAGGGAATCTCCGGACCGTCCGCCACGGGCCGGCCAGCGCCCAGGTCCGCGGGCGTGCCGCTGGACGGATCACCAGGATCCGCCCACGGGCAACGCGGCCGCCTGATTTGCGGAATCGACCGAAATCTGCGGAGACTCTCCGCAGATCTCTGATCGAATGACAATCGCCCGGAAGCCGCCCGGAAGCCGCCCGGTGGTCGCGACGGGTCCGGCGTCCGGGAGCGATTCCGTCCCGCTCAGCGGGCCTGCGCCAGCACGTCCGGGTCCATGCTCATCGACAGCACCCAGGTTCCCTCGCCGCCGAGATCGTCCGCGCCGGCGGAGACGAAGGCCAGGTCCAGCATCAGGTGGGCCTCGCGGCCGATCTGCGTGCCCAGCCCCCAGGTGAGGCCGTCGGTGAGGGCGCGGGGATCGTGGGACCAGCCCGCGCGCAGCCGCAGCCACCAGAACGCGCCCACCTCGGCGCCCAGCCGGGTGGCGAGAATGCGCCGGCCATCGAGGTGGGTCGCCACCTCGCCGCGCAGGCTCAGCAGGGGCCAGATCCGGTGGGAGGGCCCGTGGTGGGATTCCAGCCGGGAGTCGGGCATCCAGGCCGCGGCGAATCCCGCCGTGGCGTCGGACCAGCGCGCGGCGGGGGCGCGGGAGACGAGGTCGACCACGTTGACCAGGGACGCGCCCACGCTCCAGGCCAGCGACCCGGAGTCGAGGGGCCGCGGCCGACGGCCCAGCCGCAGGCCCACGGTGGCATCGGCCTCGGAGTGGCTTCCGGTCTCGCCGCCGCTCCAGCCGTAGAGTCGGCCGCTGGCGCCCAGGTGCAGTGCCCAGCGCTCGGGATCGAGGCCGAACCCCCGCGTCACCTCGGTGGCGAGGCCGAGATCGAGCGCGCTGTGCGACGGCCCGTCGTGGATGGTGATGGGCAACGGCGTCGATGGGATGATCTCCACCACCTCGCCGAAATCCTCGGACACGACGGCCAGTCCCAGGTGCCAGCGCCCCAGCTGCCCGGCCACGGCCAGGCCCAGGCCCTGGCCGCCCTCGTGATAGCCGTCCACGCCGCCCAGGAACGCGGCGGCGACCCTCAGCTCGCGGTCTGGCGCGTGGAGCGCCGGGTTGGCGTGGCCGGCGAACGGACCGCTGCCGGTCGCCACGCCCGCGCCGCCGAGGGCGGCCCGGCGCGCGTCCAGCACGTAGGGGATGTCGCGATCGATGGAACGCAGCTCGCCGAGGGTCTCGGCCTGGACCGCCGGCATGGCGAGGAGGACCACGAGGAGGACGGCGAGGCAGCCGGCCGTGGTGGCGGCCCGGCGCAGCACGCAGGGGCGGGCGGTGCCGCCGGTGGCGCAGCCGGACGCGGCACCATCGATGCCGGGCATGGGGCGTCCGGACGTCGGGACGGGCGCGATGCCCCGTGGACTCCGCGGCCCCGGGAACTCCGTAGGCCCCCGGGGGACCCGGGGCGCCCCGGTCACCGCAGCTCCTCGAATCGCCCCACGTCCCGGTTCTTGCGCACGTTGTCCCAGTCGAACACCCGGCCGTTCATGGCCACGTAGATCCCCGGCGCCAGGCTCTGGGCGAAGGCCAGCGCGGCGCCCAGGTTGAACAGCCCGTCCGACGAGCCGAACGCGAACGGGATCATCGCGCCGGTGAGGACCACCGTCTTGCCCGGCACGCCGGCCTCGCCCAGGACGCGCGCGGTCTCGGTCATGGTGTCGGTGCCGTGGGTGATGACGATGCGCCCCTGCTCGCACTTGCGGCACTGGTTGAGGATCAGCTCGCGGTCGTGCGGGTCCATCTCCAGGCTGTCCACCATCATCAGGGTGCGCACCTCCACCGGCACGCGGCAGCGACCCAGCTCCAGCATGTCGCGCATGTGGGTGTCCTTGAAGAACAGCGAGCCGGTGCGCTCGTCGTATTCCTTGTCGAAGGTGCCGCCGGTCACGAAGATGCGCACGGTCTCGGTCATGCCTGGATCTCCTGCTGGGCTCGGGCTGGCGAGGGACGCTCCGGCGGGACGACCCCGTCCGGCGCCCCCAAGTCTACGCGGCGGCGGCGGCGGAGACAAACCTCGCCCGCGCCAGGCGGAGCGCCCGCGCTCTCCGCGCGCCTCCGGCCCACGGACTCGCCGCCTTGCCGGCCCACGGACTCGCCACCTCACCGCCTCGCCGGCCACGACCTCGCCGCCTCGCCGCACGCGGCTATCTTGGCCGCAGGCAGAAGAGGTGACCCATGCGACGCACACCCAGGACCGGGACCGCCCCGGCAGCGATCCCCCCGGCCGCCGCGACCCTGCTGGCCGCCGCGGTCCTGCTGACCGCCGTGGTCCTGCTGGCCACCACCGGCTGCGGCGAGCAGAGCCTCGAGACCGATCCCGCCATGCAGGTCGACCGCCTGGCGGGCACGGCCTGGACCCTCGCGCTCATCCAGCGGCCCGGCGGCGTGCGCGTGACCGTGCCCGAGCCCGACGCCTACACCCTGACGTTCCTGCCGGACGACCGCCTCCTGGTCACCGCCGACGGCAACCGCTGCCTCGGCCACTACAGCAGCACCGGCCGCGCCGTGACCGTGGGCCTGGACTGTCCCCTGGCCACGTCCTTCGCGCCCGGCTCGGTGGGCGGCGTGTACCTGAACCAGCTCCCCCGGTCCACCCACTTCGGGATGACGGGCTCGGGGAAGGAGATGTACCTGGAGAGCTCCACGTACGGCGGTACCCTGAACTTCCGCCGGCTGGGCGAGCCATCACCCCCGGGCGCTGCGCCCGGTCAATGACGGAGGATCATCCATGCCGCGTCCGCCCATCCTGCCACCGGTCGACTGGGCCAGCATCTTCACCTTCGGCAAGAAGTTCGTCGACTGGCTGGAGGCCGCCGAGTCGGCCGACAAGGCCGCGGCCATGGAGGAGGGCCTGGCCTCGCTGCAGCTCGAGCCCCAGGAGGAGGCGCTCCTGCAGAACCTGAACCGGCCGGTGCACGTGGTGGCCTTCGCCGAGGACTGGTGTGGCGACGTGGTGCGCCACGTGCCGGCGCTGCAGGCCATCGCCGACGCCAGCGACTGGGTGCAGGTGCGGTACCTGGCGCGCGCCGAGCAGCCCGACGCCTTCGCCCGCTTCCTGACCAACGGCGGCGAGGCCATCCCCAAGTTCGTGTTCCTCAGCGAGGCGTTCGTCGAGTGCGGCCACTGGGGGCCCATGCCCGACCGCTGCCGGCGGATCATCGCCCGCGGCAAGGCCTGCGGCGACGTGCCGGCCGCGCGCAAGAAGGTGTCGGCCCTCTACGCGGCCGATCCGGATCGGCGCGAGGTGATCGAGGAGCTGCTGGAGCTGGTGCGCACGGCGGCGGCGGTGACGCCGTAGGCGCGGCCGGTCGCTGAAATGTCCGCGAATTGGTGACATTTCAGCGGCGGTGATCCGTCCCCGGCTCAGTAGTGCAGGTCCCGCGTCCCGTCCTCGATCTTCACCAGCCGCTCGCACACGTCGCAGCGCAGGCCATCCTTCTCGATGGCCTCCACCGAGCGGGCGATGGTCTGCTCGCCCAGCGCGCGGGTCTCCGGCGAGGCGTAGTCCTGCAGGTACTCCTTCACCGTGAGGATGGCGTTGGGCTGGCAGTACTCCTTGATCAGACCGGGCCGCGCCAGGTCCATGAAGTCCGCGCCGGTGCGGCCCTTGCGGTAGCACGCCGTGCAGAAGGAGGGCAGGAAGCCCAGCTCCAGGCAGTCGGCGATCACCTCGTCGAGGGAGCGGTGGTCGCCCAGGGAGAACTGGCTGCCGGAGTGGTCGTCCCGCTGGTTGCCGGAGTAGCCGCCGGGGTTGGTGCGGCTGCTGGCGGAGATCTGGGAGACGCCCAGCGCGTAGCACTGGCGGCGGATGGTGGCGTTCTCGCGCGTGGAGAGGATGATCCCGGTGTAGGGGACGGCCAGGCGCAGGATGGCGATCAGGCGCAGGAAGTCGTGGTCGCGGACCATGTTCGGCGGATTGAGCGCCACGGCGCTGCCCTCGGCCGGCTCGATGCGCGGAACCGAGATGGTGTGCGGCCCCACGCCGAAGCGCTCCTCCAGATGCCGCGCGTGGTGCATCATCGCGAGCACCTCGAACCGCCAGTCGTACAGGCCGAAGAGCACGCCGATGCCCACGTCGTCGATGCCGGCGGTCATGGCCCGGTCCATGGCGCCGATGTGCCAGTCGTAATCCGACTTGGGCCCCGCCAGGTGCATGTGCGCGTAGGTGGGCCGGTGGTAGGTCTCCTGGAAGAGCTGGTAGGTGCCGATGCCGCAGGCGTGCAGCCGCCGGTAGTGCTCCACGTCCAGGGCGGCCACGTTGACGTTCAGGCGCCGGATCTCGCCGTTGCCCGACTTCACGCCGTAGATGGTCTCGATGGCCTGGTAGACGTAGTCCAGGCCCTGGCCGGCGGGGTAGCTCTCGCCCGCCACCAGCAGGATGCGCTTGTGCCCCTCGTCGACGATCACCCGCGTCTCGTGGGCGATCTCCTCCTGGGTGAGGCTGCGACGCAGCAGGCCGCGGTTGCTGGCCCGGAAGGCGCAGTAGCGGCACTCGTTCTGGCACTTGTTGGTGATGTAGAGCGGCGCGAAGAGCACCAGCCGGTTGCCGTAGATGGTCTCCTTGACCTCGCGGGCGGCATGGAAGAGCTCCGCGTCCAGCTCCGGATCGTCGGCGGCGAGCAGGACGGCCACGTCCTGGTCGTCCAGGCCTTCGAGCTCGCGGGCCCGGGCCAGGATCTCCCGCACGGTGGCCGGCGTGGCCTGCGCGTGGTGATCGAGGGCGGCGTGGATCTCGTCCGCATCGATGCGCGGACCCTGCAGTGGCGGCGTCACGAGCGATCATCTCCCCGGCGCTGCAGCCGGCGGCCGTCGCGATGGCGGTCCCGGTTGGGCGACCTGGCTGGCCTGGCGCGGCCCCGGCGCGGACGTGCCGGGGCCCTCGCGGGGCAAGGTAGTCAGCGGGGACCACGGCGGCCAGCGCACGGCGCCGGCGGACCACCATGGCCCCGGACCAATCTGGACACCGTGTTCATCGCGGTCAACCCGCCGCCCGGGGCCGCGGTCGACCCGCCGCCCCGGGCACGGGCTGGCCGGGTGCGTGGGCGGGATGGGACGACCCGGCCGTGCCGGCCTGTCCGGATTGATTTCGACAATCGTCAAACATCCGCAAAACCTTGCAGCCAAAGGAATTCCCTTTACCGGAGACCCGGAATGAAGTATGATTCATGCACGACGGCGGCCCGTCCGGACATTCCGCGCAGCCGGCGAGGGCCGGGTTGGCCGTTGCCGGCTCGTGCAGGAGGCCCCGCGTCACCTCAACCGGGGGTGTGAGCCGATGAACCGCTATCACGGCGACATCCAGAACGCCGTCGCCCGCCTCGGCGATCGCATCGGCCAGCTCCAGCTGCTCGCCAGCAACCTGGCGGGCTGCCGGAGCCTGGAGGACGCCGAGCTGGATCCGGAGACCGAGCTCGCCCTGATCTGCTGGCTCGAGGAGGCCGCCGACCTGACCGGCAGCCCCCGGCCGCACCGGCGCGAGCGGCCCCGGACCTGAGAACACGCCGTCCCTCACCAGCCGAAGGCCACCACCGGCCGTGGCCCGTGGCCGGGCTTCTCCCACCAGCCCAGCCGGCATCCCCCCGCGAGCTCGCTGCGCGGCAACTGGTCCCACCGCGTGGCCAGGCCGGGCGAGCTGCCGTCCTGCTCGGCGGTGCAGGCGGCCGCCACGGCCACCGCGAAGCCGGCCCGGAACGAGCCCGCACCACCCAGCGCCCGCACCATGGCCGCCACCCGCGAGGGGCGGATCACCCGCGGCTGGTGCCGGACCAGGATGCTCACCACCTCGTCGGTGTCCAGGGCGGTGTCCGCCACGGGGCTGTCCCCGATCACCAGGCAGCGATCGAGGGATCGGCCGGCCATCGCCGCCAGCGCGGCGAAGGGCTTGCCGCCCTCGGGCAGGTCGGTGTGCAGCGAGCCGAACAGGGCGGTCATGCCCATCTCCTGCAGGGCGATGAGCGAGCCCGGCCGGTCGTTGCTGGTGGCCAGGTGCAGGTCGTGGTCGCGGGAGAGGTCGGCCAGGACGGCCTGCGCCTCCGGCCAGGGGCCCACCAGGCCGGTGGTCGGGTGCTCGATCTCGAGGGTCCCGGCGAGGTCGCAGAAGACGAGGGGGCGCGGCATGGATGGATCCCCGGTGGCGAGAGGTTGCGATGACGACCGGCCCGTCGGGCGCGTGGCCGGCGATCCTAGGCCACCGGGCGGCCGTGAGCAAGCCCGCAGGACGGGCGCCCGGCGTCTGGCCACGGATGACGCCCGTGCCCATCGCTGGTATCTTCGCCAGCGAACCCGCAGCCAAAGGAGCGAACCATGCCCAAGGTGACCTGGTTGAGCCACTCGGTGATCCAGCTCGAGACCGGCGGCACCACCCTGCTGGTGGACCCCTTCCTCGAGGGCAACCCCGCGGCGACCACCACGCCGGACGCCGTCTCCCCCGACGTGATCCTGGTCAGCCACGGCCACGGCGATCACATCGGCGACACCGTGCCCATCGCGAAGCGCACCGGCGCCCTGGTGATCAGCAACTTCGAGATCTCCGGCTGGCTGGAGAAGCAGGGCCTGGAGAACCTGCGCCCCATGCACATCGGCGGCGGCGCGGACTTCCCCTGGGGCCGCGTCAAGCTCACCAACGCCCTGCACGGCAGCGCCCTGCCCGACGGCAGCTACGGCGGCAACCCCTGCGGCTTCCTCTTCACCGTCGAGGGCAAGAAGATCTACCACGCCTGCGACACCGGCCTCTTCTACGACATGAAGCTCATCGGCGAGGAGGGTATCGACCTGGCCATCCTGCCCATCGGCGACAACTTCACCATGGGCCCGGACGACGCCCTGCGCGCGGTGAAGCTCCTGGAGCCGAAGCAGGTGCTGCCCATCCATTACGACACCTTCGACCTCATCGCCCAGGACGCGGGCGCGTGGAAGGCGCAGGTGGAGCAGGCGACGGGCGCCCGCGTCATCGTCCTCGATCCAGGGGACAGCCTGGAGGTCTAGCGCGCCAGGCCGCGGTCGCTGACCAGGTACATGGCGAAGGTCCCCAGCCAGTGGCCGCCGGCGTAGTGCTCGCCGGTGCAGGCGGCCAGGCCGGAACGGGCGTGCGCCGCGGCGGCAGCGTGTAGCGCGGGCCGGCGGGGATCCCCGGCGGGCAGACCCGCGGCCATGCCCTGGAGCATCCAGGCCCGGCTGAGGTTCAGGCCATCGAGGTGGGCGAGCTTGCCGTCGGCGCGATCGCTCACCGTGGCCACCGGCAGCCAGCCGGCCGGGTCCGGGTGGGCCGGGTCGGCATCCGGCGCGGCCCGTCCCGACGACCCCCGCTCCGGGGGGCCCCCCGGGGGGCCCCCGGCGGGGGCGCCGCCGGCGGATGAGCCGGGGGAGACCGGCGTCCCCGGCAGGCCAGGCAGGAAGCCGGCCAGCCAGGCCCCGTACTCCTCGGCCGGCAGCACCCGTCGCAGCAGATCCGCCTCCGCGAGCGCCGGCGAGAGGAAGTCCTGCCCGGAGGGCTCGAAGGCCAGGCTCGCGCCGCGATCCTCGCGGTAGAGGCGACCGGTGGTCGTCTCCACCAGGGTGGCGAACTCCGTCCGGCCACACGCGCGGGCATGGTCCAGCATCAGCCCGAACGCGAAGGCCGTCTGGCTGTGCTCGCCGGTGCGGATGGGATAGGTGAGCTTCGGCAGCCAGCCGGACAGGCGCGCCACGCAGGCGTCGGCGAGGGGCTGCAGGGCGGCGGACCAGCGGCGGGCGCCGGGGTCGTCCCACTCGTGGAGCTCGGTGGCCAGCTGCAGCAGCCAGGCCAGGCCGTAGGGGCGCTCCCAGGAATCGCGGTCCGGCCCGGTGAGGTAGGCCACCTCGCCCGCCATGCGTGCGGGCGTCAGGTGGGCGTCGAGCACGGCGGTGGCATCGGCTGCCAGCGGATGGTCGGGAAACAGCCGGGCGAACCGGGCCAGCAGCCAGTGGCCGTGCACGGCGGAGTGCCAGTCGAAGCAGCCGTGGAAGGCCGGGTACAGCTCCCGCGGCGGCGCCACGTCGGCGTCCGAGGTCATGACGTGGGCGATCTTGTTCGGGTATTCGCGGCGCACGCAATCGAGGGCGAGGGCGGCGAGGCGCGCGGCCTGGTCGGCGGTGAGCATGGCGGGCTCCTCGGGCGCGGCGGCCGTCCCGGCAGCGGCGCCAGACGGCCCGGCGGCGGCGCCAGGCGTCCCGGCGGCGGTGGCCGGACCGGGCGGCAGGACGATCAGCGCGATCACGGCGACGGCGGTGGCCGCGGCGATGGCAGGGATGGCAGGGGCGGTGGACGGCATGATCGCCTCCGGCGACCAGGGGTGTGGGACGGTTGCGGTGCCAGGATAGCGTCACCGCACCCCGGTGAACAGCCCCCGCTCGCCACGCGCCCGGGGACCGGTGACGGGGCCGTCGCCCACCCCGCGAGAGGCCGCCCGAGAGCGCCACGACCCGGGCCGCGCATGAACGCCGCCGTTCAGGAAGTCCCCGGCGAACCACTTTTTTCCTTTGCGCGGGCACGCAACGTGCTAAATTACCGGCACGGTTCCAGATCCGGACCGTCCGAGCTCCTCCTGTGTCTGGTGTCCAGTGTCCAGGTTCGAGATTCGGTGTTTCAAGGCCCATGACGCAGGAAGGAAGCGACATGGATATCTACGTGGGCAATCTGCCCTGGTCGTGCAATGACGACGACCTCCGCACCCTCTTCCAG
>JAASSM010000258.1 GCA_021767885.1 bacterium
ACCGGCTGCGTCCGCGCAGCCTCGACGAGGTGGTGGGCCAGCGCAAGCTCCTGGACCCGGCCGGTCCCTTCCGCCCCCTGCTCGAGGCGGACGTGCTGCCGTCGTTGCTGTTCTGGGGGCCGCCCGGTTGCGGCAAGACCACCCTGGCCCGCCTGGTGGCCGCCCACACCGACGCGCGCTTCCTCGAGTACAGCGCCGTGCGCGTGGGGAGCAAGGAGCTCAAGGCGGTGATGGGCGAGGCCGAGAAGCTGCGCCGCGCCACCGGCCAGCGCACCGTGCTCTTCCTGGACGAGATCCATCGCTTCAACAAGGCCCAGCAGGACGCCCTGCTGCCCTGGGTGGAGGCCGGCGACATCACCCTCATCGGCGCTACCACCGAGAACCCCAGCTTCGAGCTCAACGCGGCGCTGCTGTCGCGGATGCGGCTCTTCGTGCTCGAACCGCTGGGCATCGACGACGTGGCCGACCTCCTCGCCCGCGCCCTCGCGCGGGAGGATGGCCTCGGCCCACGCGGCGTGGCACTGACCGACGATGCCCGCACCGCCCTGGCCGAGCTCTCGGAGGGTGATGCGCGCCAGGCCCTCGGGCTCCTCGACGCGGTCACCGCCGCGGTGGCCGAGCGCCGCCGGGCCGGGGCCGCCGTGCCCGACGGTCCGGTGGACGTCCCGGACCTCGGCGAGCTGATCCAGCACCGCGCCACGCGGTACGACCGGTCCGGCGAGGAGCATTACAACCTGATCAGCGCCCTGCACAAGAGCCTGCGCAACAGCGATCCCCAGGCCGGCGTCTACTGGCTGACGCGCATGCTCGAGGGAGGCGAGGACCCCCTCTACCTGGCGCGACGCCTGGTGCGCTTCGCCAGCGAGGACGTGGGCCTGGCCGACCCCCACGCGCTGACCCAGGCCCTGGCCGCCCGCGACGCCGTGCAGTTCATCGGCTTGCCCGAGGGCGCCCTGGCCCTCACCCAGGCCGCCGTCTACCTGGCGCTCGCCCCCAAGAGCAACGCCCTCTACACCGCCCACGCCGCCGCCGCCCGCGAGGTGCGCCGCGGCCACAACCCCCCGGTCCCGCTGCACCTGCGCAACGCGCCCACGCGCACCATGCGCGACCTCGGCTATGGCCGCGACTACGTCTACGCCCACGACACCGAGTCCGGCATCGCCGCCATGGATTGCCTGCCGGACGCCCTCCGTGGCCGGGAGTTCTACCGGCCGCGCGGGCGCGGCTGGGAACGGGAACTGGCCCAGCGTATGCAACGCATCGCCGAGTGGCGCCGGCGCCATGGCGACCAACCCGCACCGGGGGCCGTGGACACCGTCCGCCGGCCCGGTCCTGGAAAGGACGAGACGTGAAGAAACGCATCGGAGTCCTCACCGGCGGTGGCGATGCCGCGGGCATGAACGCGGCCGTCCGGGCCGCCGTGCGCACGATCTGGCATCACGACGCCGAGGCCATCGGCATCCATCGCGGCTGGCTCGGACTGGCCGAGGGCGACGCCGACGTGCTGGGCCACGGCTCGGTGAGCGGGATCCTGCACCAGGGGGGCACGTTCCTGCGCACCTTCCGCTATCCCGAGTTCGCCACCGAGGAGGGTTCCGCGGCGGTGGGCAAGACCCTCAGGAAGCTCAAGCTCGACGGCATGGTGATCATCGGCGGCGACGGCAGCTTCCGCGGTGCCGACAAGCTGGTCCGCGTGTTCGACCTGCCGGTGGTGGGCGTCCCGGCCACCATCGACAACGACATCGCCGGCACGGACTTCTCCATCGGCTACGACACCGCCCTGAACATCGCCGTCGACGCCGTGGACAAGATCAAGGACACCGCGTCCAGCCACGGCCGCATCTTCGTGATCGAGGTCATGGGCCGCGACTACG
Source organism: bacterium (assembly GCA_021767885.1). The sequence continues at coordinate 1,875 of JAASSM010000258.1, forward strand.
GCCTCCTCGCCGCCCAGGTGGGGATGGCCACCGGCGCCGAGGAGGTGCTGGTCCCGGAGCTGGAGTACGACATCGACGAGGTCTGCCGGAGCATCGAGGCCGGCTACGCCCAGGGCAAGTACCACGCCCTGATCGTGGTGGCCGAGGGCGCGGGCAAGGCGAGCTACATCACCTTCGAGATCAAGAACCGTCTGCGCCGCGACGCCCGCATGGTGGTGCTGGGCCACGTCCAGCGTGGCGGCGCTCCCACGGCGTTCGACCGCATCCTGGCCACCCGCCTCGCCCACCACGCCACGGAGCTGCTCCTGGGCGGCGAGCGTGGCGTGATGGTGGGCATGGTGGCCAACAAGCTGCGAACCAGCGCCCTGCGCAAGAAGGCCGGCGCCGGGCGCGCGGTGGTGGAGCGCAACTGGGAACTCGCGCGCCTGCTGGGCTGACCGCCGGCGTCGTGCCGCCCGGGGCGCGCGGCCGCCCGCGCGGCCGCCGCCGGGCGAGACCAGCGGGCCACGGGACCAGCGGGCAAGACGAGGGCCCCCGACCTCCGAGGAGGCGGGGGCCCTGTGCGTCATCACGTCCGGGGCGCCTGCGGCCGGTCGTGGCGGATCTAGAAATCCGCCCGGTAGCCCTGGACGAACGCGTTGGCGTACTTGAACCAGTTCAGGCGCAGCTCACCCACGACGTGGCCGATGACGTCGTGCTCCTGCTTGCGCAGCTGCCAGTCCTCCACCCAGCTGATCGGGGAGACCGAGCCCACCAGGGGCAGGTCCTCGTCGATGAGCAGGTGCAGCATGTAATCCGCGCCCGGCGCCAGGTCCACGATCTCGAAGGCCCCCGTGGGCATGACCGCGTAGAAGGCCATGTCCTCGGCGGTGGGGTTGGCCTTGACGCTGTCCGGCAGGTCGTGCTTCGGCACCCAGACCAGCTGGTCGATCCCGGTCTGGAAGCGCAGCGGCGGATCATCCTCGTTCTCCGGCATGAGGGCCTGCAGCGTCTCACGCTGGCGCCAGTTGGCGTCGGTCAGGTCCTTGCCGGGCTCGGTGATGTCCACGGCGCCGGCCCGCAGCAGGCGCGGCAGGGTGTAGCCCTCGGGCCGGGGCAGGCTGTCCTGCTGCACCACGCCGTCCCGCTTGATGCGCTCGAGCACCAGGTGGGTGGGCTGCGGCGAGAAGGACATCTTCACGCCCAGCAGCGCGCCCTGCAGGCGCGGGTAGAGGTTCTCGAGATCCTGGGCCACCAGGAAGTGCAGCTGGTTGCCGTCGCGCACCATGCCCACGGGGCCGCGGACGTACTCGAACGGCGGCGCATCGATCTCGAAGGCGAACTTGCCGTACTCGATCTGGTCGCCACCCTCGGTCTCGTAGAACGTGTGGGTGGTGTCCTTGACCGCGCCGGTCATGATGGCGTTGAGGGAGGCGTACTGATAGGGGTCGACCACTTCCTCTTCCCCGCAACCGACCAGGCCGGTCATCAGGAAGAGGGCCAGCGAACCAAGCACGATCAGGGACGCCCAGCGACGCGACACCTTCATGGATTCAAACCTCCCTTGGGGACTCGGGACCGCGCCGCCAGACCGGCAGGTCACGGTCGAATTCGGGCACGGTGCGGAATGTAAGGCTCGGGCTGTGCCACCGTCAACAATCGCGTGCGGGGCGGTGACGACCAGCGACATGAAGGTGGGACATGGGCCTGGAAAAAGCAAATGCCGACGTCGCACCGGGTCGCGCTGGACCCCGCCATGGCGCTCAGACGCGGCGCCTGCGGGCCAGCGGCGGCAACAGCTTGACCCGGGCCAGCACCGCACCCTGCTCGTTCAGCTCGCCGCTCCAGAGGCCATTGAAGATGCCCCAGTGCCCGGGCGTGACCACGCCCGCCGGGGCGAACCGGCGCAGGAACCGCAGCCGACGCTCCGCCTCGCTCAGGTGTGGCAGCCCCTCGCGCTTCAGGCGCCCGTCGATGGTCACCAGCCAGGCCTCCTGGAAGGCCTCCACCAGCGAGGGCGGCACCGTGGTCGGATCCAGCCGCCCGGCGATGACGTCCTGCACGAGCAGCAGCTGCTGGTAGAGGAAGCGCTGGGCGTTGGGGGCGGAGAACTCCTCCGGGGCCAGGGACGCCTCGGCGGGCACGGGCGCGAGCTGCCAGTCCAGCTCCGGGCGGCGCGCCGCGCCGCGCCCCGGTCGGTCCTGCAGCACGTGGTCGGGATGGAACCACAGCGTCAGGCGACGGCCATCTCCGCGATCCTCCAGGCGCCACCAGGCGTGATCGTCGGCGGCGAGGTCGTCCGCCACCAGGGTCATGGCCACGAGGTGGCGATCGAGCTCCAGGCGGCCGAGGGCCGTGAAGGCCACCGAACGGAGCTGCTCCGCCAGGGGCCAGTCCTCGGGGATGACGGTGGGTTCCACGGTCGGTACCGCCAGGGCTCAGGTGGCGATGAGCCGACCACCGCCGCTGGGGCGCAGCCGGCAGAGGAAATGGCGCAGCGCAGCCGGCTGCCAGACGATCTCCAGGCCGTGCAGCCGTTCCCCGAGGTCGCGGACGCGGGCGCAGGCGTCGGCGACGTAGTCCAGCTGGGTATGGGTG
>JAASSM010000259.1 GCA_021767885.1 bacterium
CGAGGGGAGCATCGCAATGACCGCCGCCGAAACCATTCCCGAACAGGACCGCATCACGCTCACCGACGCGGCCATCGACCACGTCACCCGCGAGATGGCCAAGGTGGACGGCGCCCGCGGTTTTCGCCTGGGCGTGGCCAAGACCGGCTGCTCGGGCTACGGCTACCTGATGGACTGGGTGATGGAGCCGGGCGAGGACGACCTGGTCTTTTCCCAGGACGGGGTGGATGTCTACGTCGACGCCAAGAGCTTCGAGCTGATCCGCGGGACTCGCGTGGACTTCATCCAGGAAGGCCTCAATCGCACCTTCCAGTTCGACAACCCCAACGTCACCGACGAGTGCGGCTGCGGCGAGAGCTTCGCCGTGCGCTGAGATTCGTCGACTCGACCACGCGACCATCCGGGCGCGTTAGAATGCGCGCCATGCGTCCCGTGCCCGACATCACCCGCGATCCCGGTGCCCTCGACGACGAGGGCACCCTGCGCGTTCCCCTGCCGCTGGCGGCCCTGATGGTCTTCGAGGCCCGCTACCTGATCATGCTGCCCCTGGCCGCGCTCACCGACTTCCTCTCCCGCGGGGCGGGGATGGGCGACCCCGTACTGCCGCCCTGGCTGTTGCTGCCCGCCAGCCTGCCGGCGCTGGCGGTGTTGGTGGCCTGGGCGCGACGGCGCCCGCGGGCGGGTCGGCTGGCGCGGGCCGCCTGGGCCCGGGGGCGGGGCCTGCTGGCCGGCGGGGCGGTGCTCGATCTCGCCCTGCTGGCGCCGGTGGCGGCCGGCGGCGGGCTGCCCGGCACGCTGGTCATCCTCATGGCCCTGGGCAGTCTCTACGGCCTCATCTACCTGCTGCGCTCGACGCGCGTGCCCGCCGTGTTTGCCGACTTTCCCGAGACGGAGGGGCGATGATCGACGCGGACGCGTTGCGCAAGATCATCCACATCGACATGGATGCCTTCTATGCCTCGGTGGAGCAGCGCGACGATCCCGGCCTGCGTGGCCGGCCGGTGATCGTGGGCGGCAACCCGCAGGGGCGGGGCGTGGTCGCCGCGGCCAGTTACGAGGCGCGCGAATACGGTATCCGCTCGGCCATGCCCGCCGCGCGGGCGGTGCGGCTCTGCCCGCATGCCGTCTTCCTGCGGCCCCGCTTCGACGTCTACCGCGAGGTCTCGCGCCAGATCCACGAGATCTTTGCCGAGTTCACGGACCGCATCGAGCCCCTCTCGCTGGACGAGGCCTACCTGGACGTCACCGGCAGCGAGCATTGCCAGGGCTCGGCCACGCTGATGGCCGGGGAGATCAAGCACCGGGTGCGCAGTGTCACGGGGCTGGTGGCCTCGGCGGGGGTCTCCTACAACAAGTTCCTGGCCAAGCTGGCCTCGGATGCCGACAAGCCCGATGGCCTGCACGTCATCCGCCCGGAGCAGGCCGAGGCCTTCGTCGCCGACCTGCCCATCGGCGCCTTCCACGGCGTGGGCAGCGCCACCGAGGCGAAGATGAAGCGTTTCGACATCCACACCGGTCGCGACCTGCGCCGCCACTCGCTGGCCCAGCTCACCGACTGGTTCGGCAAGGCCGGCCAGCACTACTACAACGTCGCCCGCGGCATCGACCCGCGGCCGGTGCGCACCAGCCGCGTGCGCAAGTCACTGGGCCACGAGACCACCTTCCCCCGCGACCTCGCCGACCCCCGGCGCATGGTCGAGGCCCTCGAGCGGCTGGCGGAGAAGGTCGCCCGGGACCTGGCCCGCCGCGAGCTCGCCGGCCGCACGGTGACGCTGAAGGTCAAGTACGCCGACTTTCGCCTGGTCACCCGCAGCCAGACCTTCGATCGCCCCCTGGCCACCGGCACCGAGCTGGCCGCCTGCATGCCGCCATTGCTGGCACGCACCGAGGCCGACACCACCCCGGTGCGCCTGCTGGGCATCACCGTCTCCGCCCTGGAGCCCCACACCCCGGAAAACGCCGGCCCCCAGCTCTCGCTCGAGTTGCTGTAGCCGGGGCAACCGGGCGAGCCCCGTCGAATCCTTCTCGTTCCGTCCCGGGGCGGGGGAGGGGATTGGGCTCGCGGGCCAGCGGCAAGACCCGGCGCCGGCCGGGGGCGCTCATCGCCGCGTCTCGCTCTCCCGCCGGACCTCGCGGCCGATCAGCCTGACCAGGCCGTTCATGCCCTCGGCGAGCAGTTCCAGGGCATCGTCCAGCGTCAGGATCCCCTCCAGCCCGCCGTCCTCGTTGACCACCGGCATGCGCCGCACGCCCAGGCTGCGCATGCGGGTGAGGGTGTCCCAGAAGTCGTCGCCCTCGCGGGCGGTGAAGACGCCGCGGGTGACCAGGTCCTTCACCGCCACCGACCCCGGATCGACGCCCTGGCCCAGTACCTCCACGACCAGGTCGCGGTCGGTGACGATGCCCACCGGCACCCGTTCCCGGCCGGAGGCTTCCACCAGCACCAGGTCGCCCACGTGGTGTTCGCGCATCAGTCGAGCCGCCTCGGTGGTGGAGGTGTCGGGGTCGGTGACGATGACTTCGCGGTTGCAGATCTCGCCTACGCTCATGGCTGGATCCCTCGTGGATTGTCGGCATCCTTATACCGTAGTCGATGGCTGCGGCTAGACTGCAACCATGCCCCGCTCGATTTTCCAGCCCCAAGTGGTCAACGGTCCCTTCGAGGACCCCGTGGTCTACCTCGACTTCCTGTTCCGGCGCCGCGCGCTGCTCTTCGACATGGGCAACCTGCGGCGGCTGGCCCCGCGCAAGCTGCTGCGGATCAGCGACGTCTTCGTCTCCCACACCCACATGGACCATTTCAACGACTTCGACTGGCTGATCCGCATCACCCTCGGCCGCGACCTCCACCTGCGCCTGTTCGGCCCGCCCGGGTTCATCGACCGCGTGGACCACCGCCTGCAGGGCTACACCTGGAACCTGGTCGAGAACTACGCCACCGACGTCACCCTCGAGGTCACCGAGCTCCACCCCGGCGAGCGCGGGCGGCGGGCCGTGTTCCGCTGCCGGGAGCGGTTCCGGCGCCGCGACGAGACCGCCATCGACCTGCCGGGCAACGTCCTGCGCGACGAGCCGGGGCTGCGGGTCACCGGGACGCTGCTGGATCACGGCGTTCCCTGCCTGGCGGTGGCGGTGCAGGAAAAGCGCCACGTCAACATCTGGAAGAACCGGCTCGCCGAGCTGGGCCTGGGACCGGGGCCCTGGCTGGCCGACCTCAAGGACGCCATCCACGAGGATCGCCCCGACACCACCCCCGTCCGCGCCGAATGGTCCGACGACAACGGCCGCCACCGCCGGCACCTCACGCTCGCCGAGTTGCGCCCGGTGGTCGAGATCACCCCCGGCCAGCGCATCGCCTGGATAGTGGACGCCGCCCCCACCGCCGGCAACGAGGCGCGCATCGTCGAGCTCCTCCGCGACGCGCACGTCGCCTTCATCGAGGCCTGCTTCCTCCACGCCGACGCCGCGCGCGCCGCCGACCGCAGCCACCTCACCGCCCGCCGGGCCGGTGAGCTGGCCCGCGCCGCCGGCGTGGAGCGACTGGTGCCCATCCACTTCTCGCCGCGCTACTCCGGCGAGGCCGCGCGGCTGGAGGCCGAGGCGCAGGCGGCCTTCGCCGGCCGGGCCGCCGATGCCGGTGGCTGACCGGCGCCCCGGCCGGTACGCGGATCCGCGATGACCGTTGCCGCCAACCCCGCCAACCACCGGGACAAACCGGGAAACTCCCCGGCCGGCCCACGGCCAAAACCGGCATGGAGTGGACGTTTTTGCAGGGCCCGGCGTCCACTAATCTCATTGCAAGGGAGCGCCGAAGCGCTCCCGGGAGTCACGCGCCATGCGCCGGATCATCCAGCTACTCGGAGTCGTGCTCGCCATGACCGCCACCTTCACCTCCGCCAACGCCGAGAACACCGAGACCATCGCCTTCGGTATGGGCTGCTTCTGGGGCGCGGAAAAGCGCATGGCCGCCCTCGACGGCGTGGTCGACGTGGAGACCGGCTACGCCGGCGGCGATGCCGAGAACGTCGGCTACTACGACGTGCTCGACCTCGAGCGCGCCATCCGCAGCGGCAAGAGCGATGCCCGCAACCACGCCGAGGTGGTGCGGGTCACCTATGACCCCGAGCGGATCGACACCGAAACCCTGCTGGCCCGCTTCTGGGAAAACCACGACCCCACCCAGGGCGACCGCCAGGGCAACGACGTGGGCAGCAACTACCGCAGCGCCATCTACACCACCACCGAAGAACAGGAACGCCTCGCCCACAAGACCCGCGACGTCTACCAGCAGGCGCTCACCGAGGCGGGTCTCGGGAAGATCACCACCGAGATCGCCCCGCTGGAGAACTACAACCGCGCCGAGCAATACCACCAGGACTACCTGGAAAAGAACCCCAACGGCTACTGTGGCCTGGGCGGCACGGGGGTGGAATACCCCGGCAACGA